>CAUULH010000179.1:0-3386 GCA_963545875.1 uncultured Ethanoligenens sp. | reverse complement strand
TTTTTCTTTTACTCTATCCTCCCGCCATAGCCTTGTCAAGATGAGCTGAAAAAGGCTCCACTTAAAAAGCGGAGCCTTTACCCTTTTACTCTTTTGGCGGAACGTGCTTTTTGTTGAGTTCCAGCACCTGCTCGAAGGTCAGATCGTCGAGATTGGCGACAAGCTTGTCCTGCACGAGCTGGAGCGCCTGATGGATGCCGCACCATGAAGAGCGCCCAAGATTGCACTTCGTGCTGTCGCCCAGACATTTGTTGACGCAGATGGGGCCTTCCACCGCCTCGATGACCTCGCGCACCGAAACGCCGGCGGGCGGCCTCTCGATGGCGTAGCCGCCGCCGCTGCCCCGGTAAGAACGGATAATGTCCTTCGCCGCCATTTTGCGCAGCAGCTTGAGCAGAAAGCGCAGCGGCACGTTCTCTTTTTCCGCGATGACACGCGCCTCCACCCGCCTGCCGATGCCGTTTTGATACAAAAAGGTGATGACGCGCAGCGCGTAATCGCTTTCCTGTGTGACCCGCATGTCTCTCACCTTCCGGTCGTTCAAGTATACTGATTCAATCCACTTTTAGAGTTCAACTATACCACAATCAGGTGGATTTGTCAACCGGAACTTATGCTTTTGCGTCAGCGCTCAGAAGCCGTGCTCAACGACATGCAGCGTATGGGCGGGCGGATTTTCGACATAGGGCCTCAGAAACGCCGGGCGAAGATTGAGGATATCGAGCTCAGAGATGTCCTGCCAGACGAATTCAAGCAGCGGAGAGCCGTCTATTTTACGCTCGCTGCCGGCAAACGTCCCGCTTGTCGGCACTTTGATGCTGTTTTCGGGCTCGGCGAGATAATAAAAGCCCAGCTCATGCCACGGCGTCTCGCCTTTTTTGAAAAAGTTCTCATGCACGGCCAGCAGGCGGCCCACACGGACAGGCTGGCCCATCTCTTCGTTAAATTCGCGTATCAGCGCGGCTTTTGTATCTTCAAACGGCTCCACACGGCCGCCCGGGAACGCGTAGTAGCCTTTTTCGCTGTGATGGAGCAGCACCTGCCCGTTCACGCAGAAGATCCCGGCCACGCGAAAATTGAAAAAGCCGTTTTCCATTTGAAAGTGGATCATCTCTCTGCCTCCATAAAAAGCAAAATGCGCCTAAATCAATAGGCGCACCTTGCCCTCCTTCTGCCAACGAATGGCTTCAGGAATCAATATAAGACTGCACAAGCGTATGCAGCAGCTCATCCCGGTCCAGTTTTCGGATCAGCGCACGCGCATTGTTGTGCGTGGTGATGTACGTCGGGTCTTCTGAAAGAAGATACCCTACGATCTGGTTGACGGGATTATATCCTTTTTCCTTCAGGGCGTCATAGACAGCCGTGAGGATGGTTTTCATTTCCTTGCCTTTATCTTCGTGAATAGAGAAGACCATCGTAGGCTCATTTGGCGGCTCGCGCATAATCGCACCCCCTATTACGAAAAGAATACTCTAAATCCCGGCAATTTGCAAGACCTATCCCACCGGAAACGAAAGTTTCCTTTACGCGCGCAGGGTGGCGCCGAGCGCGGCCAATGCTTTGAGCATCTTCTTGACCGCCGCGTCGGCCTCCGCGTCCGTCAGCGTATGGTCGGCCGCGCGCAGGCGGATGGAAAACGCAACGCTCTTCTTGCCGGCCTCGATCTGCTCGCCCTGATAGACGTCGAACAGCTCGACGCTTTCGAGCGTGCCGTTCTTCACCGCGCCGCGCATCGCCTTTTCGAGCGCGAGCACCGGCGTTTCGGCGTCGCACAGCACGGCAAGGTCGCGCGCCGTGCCCGGAAACTTCGGCAGCGGATGATAGACGGTCTTTAATTGCGCGTGCGCATACAGGCAGGCCGAATCGATCACGGCGGCATAAGCGCGCGCGCCGATCTCATAGCGCTCCAGCACCTCCGGATGCACTTCTCCGAGCAGGGCGAGCTCCTCGCCGTCCACCAGGATGCGCGCCGTGCGGCCCGGATGATAAGACGGCGCGTCCGTCACGCGCTCGACATCGAAATCCGTGATGCCCGTGGCGGCAAGGATGGCTTCCACCGCGCCCTTGAGGGTGAAATAATCCGCCTTTTCGCCGTACATGCCGACGGCGATCTTCTGCACCTCGTCCGGCAGCTCCTGCCCGGCTTTCGGCAGATAGACGGTGCCGAATTCATAAAAAGCGGCGTCCAGATTGCGCGCGGCATAGTTCCGCGCCAGCACGTCCAGCATGGCGGGCAGCAGGGTGGTGCGCATCATGCTGGTCTCCTCGCCGAGCGGGTTGCTGATCTTCACGCTGTTTCGCAGAGGCGAAGACGCGGGCAGGCCGATCTTATCGAAAGCATGCGGGTCGAGGAACGAATAGGTCATGATCTCCGAAAGACCGGCGGCGCGGGCGGCCGCGCCGATCCTGCGCTCAAATCGCTGCTTGAGCGAAAGCCCGCCCTGGAGCGTGTCGCCCAGCTTGATCGTAATGGGAATATTGTTATAGCCGAACATGCGGGCGACCTCTTCGGCGAGGTCGGCTTTATGTTCCACATCGCCGCGGAAAGACGGCACCCGCACGGTATCGCCCTCCACGCCGAATTCCAGCTTGCACAGCGCGCTCCGCATGAACGTGGCGGAAAGCGACGTGCCGAGAAACGCATTGATCCAGTCCGGCTCGAGCTCGATCACGGTTTCCGGCTTTTCGTGCCAGCCGATATCGATGGCATCGTCGCAGACCTCGCCGGCGCTCAAAAGTTCCACCAGTTCGCAGGCACGGTCGAGCGCTTCCAGTGAGAGAGCGGCGTCAAGTCCTTTTTCGAACCGGCCGGAAGCCTCGGTGCGCAGGCCGAGTTTGCGGGAAGTGAGCCGGATGGACGTGCCGTCGAACATGGCGGATTCAAACACGATCGTATCGGTATCGGGCTGGATGCCGCTGTGCTCGCCGCCCATCACGCCCGCCACGCCGACGGGCTTTTCGCCGTCCGCGATGACGCAAACGGACGCGTCGAGCGTATGCTCCGTGCCGTCGAGCGTCGTGAGTTTCTCGCCTTCGGCGGCGCGCCGCACCTCGAGGGTCCCTCCGGACAAGAAGCGCGCGTCGTAAGCGTGGAGCGGCTGGCCGTATTCGAGCATCACATAGTTGGTGATATCCACGATATTATCGATGGGCCGCACGCCGGAAGCGCGCAGGCGCTCGCGCATCCAGCGCGGCGACAGGCCGATCTTCACGTTTTTGACCGCGCGGGCACAGTAGCGGGTGCAGAGGTCGGGCGCGCTGATGCGGGCCGTCACGATCTCCTCTGTTCTGCCCGCGCCGCCGCGCACTTTCGGCACATGCACTTTGCGCGGGATTCGGTAGGCCGCCGCGGCCTCGCGCGCCAGCCCGATGACGGAAAGGCA
>CAUULH010000178.1:0-3387 GCA_963545875.1 uncultured Ethanoligenens sp. | reverse complement strand
TTCTCAACCGTATCGGAGGCGCCGCGCTCGGCATCGTGAAGGCGGCGCTCATCCTTTTCGTCATCTGCACGCTTTTCAAAGCCGTTCTGTCCACGGCCGCGGCCTCTTCTTTCCCGATCAGCACCGCCGCGATCGAAAAGACCGTTGTTTTCAAATACTTCTACCAGGCAAATCCTCTGGCGTCAATATTGTTAAAACGCTGAGAGTGTGATATGATAGGTTAAATTCCAGGCAAAAAGGAGGCGATGCGTGGGATGCTGCGTGAATTGTTCCCTCAAAAATTCGGCATTCCAAACTGGCTGTCCGTTTTCAGGCTCTGCCTGATTCCCGTTTTTGTGTTGGTGCTGTTTTTGGTACCGCATTCCGGCGTCATCGCCGCCGCGATCCTGATCGTTTCCAGCATCACGGATATCTTGGACGGCATCATCGCCCGCCGTTTTCATATGACGACGGAGCTCGGCAAGGTTCTCGACCCTTTCGCCGACAAACTCACGCAGGTCACCGTCTGCGTGTGCCTGGTCTTAAAAGGGCTCGCGCCGTGGTGGCTGTTCGTCCTCTTTGTCGCCGAAGTGCTGATGATCCTCGGCGGCGTGAAAATGGTGCATCAGGGCAAAACGTTGGGCAGCGCCCGCTGGTTCGGCAAGCTGGGGACCGTGGTCTTTTATGTGATCATGATCTCCATCATCGTGCTCGAACCCGGTTCCGCTATGACCGATATCCTCATCGCGATCAGCCTTTTCTTTATGCTGTTCGCTTTTGTAATGTATATTCCTGTATTCGTCCGGGTCGCTTCGCAGAAAAGCCGGCATGACGGCAGCTGAGTTTTCCCTCTGACCTACAGGTGCTCTCCATGGGACAAAAGGAGTTTCGATTATGTATTGTTCTCGCTGCAAGAAACGGATCGCCGTTGTGTTCATCACGCGCGTGGAAAACGGAAAGACCATCAACGACGGTCTTTGCATCCAGTGCGCGCGCGAACTCGGCATCAAGCCTGTCAACGATTTGGTTGAAAAAATGGGGGTTTCCGACGAGGACCTCGAAAATATGGGAAACGAACTTGAAAACCTAATGAACACGAACCATTCGGATACCGATGAAAATTCGTCCGGCAACACGCCGGCTTCTCCCTTCCCTTTCCTTGAAAATCTGTTTCAGGGCGGACAGGGAAACAGCAGCGGCAGCGCCGGGAACGGCGGCGAAAAGACCCGCGAATATAAGCCGCGCGATCCTAAGAACGTCAAGCATAAATATCTGGACAGCTACTGCATCAACTTGACCGGCAAGGCGCAGGACGGCAAGATCGACCGCATCGTCGGCCGCGAGCGGGAGATCTACCGCATCGAGCAGATCCTCTGCCGCCGCACGAAGAACAATCCCTGCCTGATCGGCGAGCCCGGCGTCGGCAAAACGGCCATCGCCGAAGGTCTGGCGCTCAAGATCGCCTCCGGCGACATCCCGCCGCGTCTGGCCGACCGGGAAATCTACCTGCTCGACTTGACGGCCCTTGTGGCCGGCACTCAGTTCCGCGGGCAGTTCGAGGGCCGTATCAAGGGCCTTGTCGATGAGGTCAAAAAGGCCGGAAACATCATCCTCTTTATTGACGAGGTTCATAACCTGGTCGGCACAGGCGACGCCGAGGGCTCGATGAACGCCGCCAATATCCTCAAACCCGCGCTCTCCCGCGGCGAGATCCAGGTCATCGGCGCCACGACCTTTGAGGAATACCGCAAATACATCGAAAAAGACGCCGCGCTGGAACGCCGTTTTCAGCCGGTGAAGGTCGAAGAGCCCTCTCTTGCCGAAACGCTGGGCGTGCTGAAAGGCATCCGGAGTTATTACGAAAACTACCACGGCGTACATGTTTCCGACGAGATCCTGAATCTAGTCGTGACGTATTCCGAACGCTATATCACGGACCGTTTTCTGCCGGACAAAGCCATCGATCTGCTCGACGAATCCTGCTCCTGCGCGGCACTGCGCAACAAGGCGGCCTCCGAGCTGGCGGGCGTTGAACGTGAGCTGACGAGTCTGAAATCTCAGGAAGAAAAGCTCATGCAGACCGAGGGGCAGGATATCTATAAACAGCTTGCCGACGTCAAGAGCGAAGAGTGCCGTCTGCTCGCGAAAGCGCAGGGCCTGCGCGACGCCGCCGGCGACGTCGCCGTGACGGAGGACGATCTCGCGCATGTCATCGAGCTCTGGACGGGCATCCCCGCTTCCCGCGTGCGGGAAAAAGAGATCAAACGCCTCGCGTCGCTCGAAGACACGCTTAAGTCGAAGATCATCGGGCAGGACGAAGCGGTGAAAGCCGTGGCGCTGGCCATCCGCCGCAGCCGCGTCCAGATCAGCCCTCGCCGCCGCCCGGCGTCGTTCATTTTCGTGGGCCCCACCGGTGTCGGCAAGACCGAGCTCGTCAAAGTGCTCTCAAAAGAGCTTTTCGATCAGCCGGACTCTCTCATCCGGCTTGACATGTCGGAATTCATGGAAAAGCACGCTGTGTCGCGCATCATTGGAGCACCTCCGGGATATGTCGGCTACGACGAGGCCGGCCAATTGACGGAAAAAGTGCGCCGCAAGCCTTATTCGGTCATTTTGCTCGACGAGATCGAAAAAGCGCATCCCGACGTGCTGAATATCCTTCTCCAGATCCTGGACGACGGCCATGTGACGGATTCTCACGGGCGCAAAGTGAATTTTGAGAATACCGTCATCGTGATGACGTCCAACGCCGGCTCGGATAAGCGGACCAATTCGCTCGGGTTCAACCGCGAACCCAACGTGGTGGCGAAAGAGCGCGTCGTCAAGGCTCTTTCGGATTTTCTGCGCCCCGAATTCATGAGCCGCGTGGACGAGATCGTCGCTTTCCGTCCGCTCGACGAAGCCGATTTCCATCAGATCGCCGGGCTCATGCTCACGGAGCTCAAAACGTCGCTCAACCAGAAAAAGATGGATCTGCTGTGGGACGACGCGCTCGTGGATACGCTGGTGAAAAAGTCGTTCGGCGGCAAATTCGGCGCGCGCGACCTGCGCCGAAACGTCCGCCGCGAAGTGGAAGATAAGATCGCGGAGCTTTTAGTCACCTTCTGCGAACGGCCGATCAAAACTTTCAGCTTTTCGGCTGAAAACGACGTCGTTACCGCGACGGCCATTTGAGCTTCTTTTTTCCCGTTTTCCCGGTTCAAAAGAAGCGACCGGGACGTCTTTTTTCGGCAGAATGAAAATTTACAGAAAAATTCCGTGATTTTTTCCTTTTTTCTATTGAAAAAAGGGGCCGGAACCGATACAATATTAATGCTATGCGGGCGCGGCGTCGTGACCTTTTCATGGGAAAGGCACGGCGCCGCCCGCCTTTGGTGTGCGCCGGAAGTGCGCACGATGCGATACCAA
>CAUULH010000177.1:0-3415 GCA_963545875.1 uncultured Ethanoligenens sp. | reverse complement strand
CCGTTCAAAAATCCCCGCAACGCGGCGGCCGGATCGCTCAGGCAGAAAGACCCGCGCATCACCGGCGCGCGCGGGCTCTCAATCTTCGTTTTCAATATCCAGCGCATCGAGGGCGAGACGGTGAAGAGCCACCTCGAAGGCCATGCTCTGCTTGAACAGCTCGGCTTTCAGGTCGTGCCGCACAAGCCGTGCCGCACGTTCGAAGAAGTCAAAGCGGAGATCACGCGCATCGGCGACGGCCGCGGCGGGCTCGGCTACGGCATCGACGGCGTGGTCATCAAAGTGCCGCGAGGCAAAGGCTCGGCAGTACGGCGAAATTTCCGCGCTGGGCCGTGGCGTTCAAATTTCCGCCGGAAGAAAAGCGCACCAGGCTGACCAGCATCGACATCAACGTCGGCCGCACGGGCGCGCTGACGCCCACCGCCGTGCTCGAGCCGGTGTTTCTCGCGGGCAGCACGGTGGCGCGCGCCACTCTGCAGAATGAGGACTTCATCAAAGAACAAGGCATCTGCATCGGCGATACCGTCGTGGTGCGAAAAGCGGGCGATATCATTCCGGAGATCGTTTCCGTGGCGGAACACGGCGGCGGCGAGCCGTACCGGATGCCGACGGTCTGCCCGTCGTGCGGCGGGCCGGTGGCCCGCGAGGCGGATGAGGCCGTGCTCCGCTGTTCCAACCCGGACTGCCCGGCTCAGCTCCTGCGCCATCTCATCCATTTCGCCTCGCGCGACGCGATGGATATCGACGGGCTCGGCCCCGCGCTGGTGGAGTCGCTCGTTTCGGCGGGGCTCGTCCATTCCATCGTGGATCTGTATACGCTGAAAGAAGACGATGTCGCCGCGCTTGAACGCATGGGCAGAAGATCGGCGGAGAACCTGCTTGCGGCCGTCGGCCGTTCCCGCCATGCGGGGCTCGAGCGCCTGCTCTACGCGCTGGGCATCCGCCATGTGGGCCAAAAGGCCGCCGCTCTGCTAGCGAAGCGATTCCGGGTCATCGACCGGTTCTTTTCCGTCACGGAAGAAGAGCTCTGCGCGGTCGATGCCATCGGCGGCATCATCGCGGAGGATGTCGTGCGGTTCTTTGCCCTGCCGTCCACCGCGCCGCTCATCGGCAGGCTGCGCGACGCCGGGGTGGAGATGGCGGCAAAAGAAGCGGAGCCGCAGGGCACGCATTTTGCCGGGCTGACTTTCGTGCTCACGGGCACGCTCGCGCACGCCACGCGCGAGGAGGCCAAGCGCCGTATCCTGGCGGAAGGCGGCAAGGTGACGGGCAGCGTTTCCAAGAAAACATCGTATGTTCTCGCGGGGGAAGACGCCGGCTCCAAGCTGGAGAAAGCGCTCGCGCTGGGCGTGCCGGTGCTCGACGAAACCGCGTTTGAAAAACTGATAAGACCGGAGGAATAAAAAGTGGAAGAGATCGACGTCAAACATCTGGCCAAGCTTTCGCGCCTGCGCTTCGACGAGGCGGGCGCCGCCAAGATGGCCAAACAGATGAAAGAGATCGTGGGCATGGTGGCCAATCTGCCGGATTTCACGGAGACGCGCCTGCCGCTCGACCCGAACGACCGCATGCCGCTGCGCAAAGACGAGGTCGGCCCGTCGCTTTCGCGCGAGGACGTGCTGAAAAACGCGCCTAAGACGGAAGCGGGCTGCGTGGTCGTGCCGAGAGTCGTGGAAGAGTGAGGGAAGGACAAATGGAGCTTTATGAGCAGACAGCCGCGTCTCTGCACGCGCTGTTCACCGAAAAAAAAGCGAGCGCCGCGGAGATCACGGAGGCCTTTTTGGCCCGCACGGAAAAAACGGAGAGCAAGGTAGGCGCTTATATCACGCAGACGGCGGAAGCCGCGCGCGCCAAAGCCGCTCAAGAGGATGAAAAACGGGCTGCCGGCGAAGAGACGGGCCCGCTCGCGGGCGTGCCGGTGGCGCTGAAAGACAACCTCTGCACCCAAGGCGTGCTCACGTCCTGCGCGTCGAAGATGCTGTATGATTTTGTGCCGCCGTACAGTGCCACGGCGGTGGAAAAACTGGCGGCCGCCGGGGCCATTTTTACCGGCAAGACCAATATGGACGAGTTCGCCATGGGGTCCTCGTGCGAGACGTCTTATTTTAAAAAGACGCATAATCCGCGCGGGCTCGACCGCGTGCCGGGCGGCTCTTCCGGCGGGAGCGCGGCGGCCGTGGCGGCGGGCATGGCCCCGCTGGCCCTCGGCTCGGATACCGGCGGCTCGATCCGCCAGCCGGCCGCGCTCTGCGGCGTGGTGGGCCTCAAGCCGACCTACGGCGCCGTTTCGCGCTATGGACTGGTGGCGTTCGCCTCCTCGCTCGATCAGATCGGCCCGTTCGCCCGCACGGCGGACGACGCGGCTCTGCTGTTCGACGTCATCAAAGGGCATGATCCCCACGACGCCACCAGCACGAAAAAGGAGCAGGCGCCGGTCTCCGGCACGCTCACGGGCGATGTCAAGGGCCTGCGTATCGGCATCCCGAAAGCTTTCTACGGCGAAGGCGTGGACGACGCCGTCAAGGCCAAAGTGCTGGATACCGCCAAAGCGCTGGAAAAAGCGGGCGCGAAACTGACGGACATCGATCTGCCGTCTACAAAATACGCCCTTTCGGCGTATTACATCCTCGCCTGCGCGGAGGCTTCTTCCAATCTTGCGCGGTTCGACGGCGTGAAATACGGCTACCGCGCCGCCAAATACGAGGACATCACGTCGTTGTATGAAAATTCCCGCTCCGAGGGGTTCGGCGACGAAGTCAAGCGCCGCATCATGCTCGGCACGTTCGTGCTCAGCTCCGGTTACTACGACGCTTATTACCACAAGGCTAAGCTGACTCAGCGGCTCATCCGGCAGGAATACGCCAAGGCGTTCGAGGCCTGCGACGTCATCGCCACGCCGACTTCGCCGGTGACGGCCTTCCGTCTCGGCGAGCGCACGAGCGATCCGCTCCAGATGTACGCGGCGGATATCTGCACCGTGCCGGTGAACATCGCGGGTCTGCCGGCGGTCTCCGTGCCGTGCGGCGAGGTAAGCGGCCTGCCGGTAGGCTTTCAGCTCATCGGCCGCCGCTTCGACGAGCGCACGATCTTAAATGCCGCCAAAGCCGTGGAAATGCTCTGCGGCACGCTTGCGCCGGCCGCGCTGTGAGGGGGATGCAAGATGGACTATGAAACCGTTGTGGGCCTTGAGGTCCACGCTCAGCTTTCGACCAAGACGAAGATCTACTGTTCCTGCAAGAACGCGTTCGGCGCGGAGGTGAACACCGAGTGCTGCCCTATCTGCACCGGTATGCCGGGCACACTGCCCATGCTCAACGAAAAAGTGGTGGCGTACGCCGTCAAGATGGGCCTCGCACTCGGGTGCGAGATCAACACCGTTTCCAAGCAGGACCGCAAGAACTATTTTTATCCCGAT
>CAUULH010000176.1:0-3416 GCA_963545875.1 uncultured Ethanoligenens sp. | reverse complement strand
CGCTTTACTTGCTGGAGCCGACGGTCACCAGCGGGTCCACCGGCTCTCCGTTCTTCATCATGGCGAAATGCAGATGCGGCGCGAGGGAGATCTCTCCCTGAGCCGTCTGCCCCACCTGGCCGATGACGGTGCCGGCTGTGACGGTTTGGCCCGCTTTTACCGAAACGGTCGTGCCAAGATTGGCGTAAATGGATTGAAGGCCGCCGCTGTGCTGGATGATGATCTCCTGCCCGAGCAGGCTGTCCGTTTTGACGGAGAGAACGGTCCCGCTCGCGCACGCTTTTACCGGCGTGCCAAGAGCCGCGGCGATGTTCACATAATCGCTGACGCGCCAATCGTCCATCGTCTTGTCATAGATCGGCGTATTCGGGCTGTAAGCGGTAATGACCGTGCCGGTCACCGGCAGGGTATAATACGTCGGCGCCGCCGTCGAAACGGATGTTTTCGACGAAACCGCAGAAGAAGCCGACGATGACGAAACGGAAGAAGAGGAAGCGGCTTCGGAAGAAGCTGCGCGGCTGTCCGGCACGCCGCTGACCGTCTGGCCGGTCTGCTCGGTGCCCTCCCATGATTCCGCGGACGCGGCGGAAGAGGAGCTTCCTCCTTTTACATTGCCGTTCAGGTTGGTGAATGTGCCGTTGGCGGCGATATATGCGGCAGAACCGATTGCCACAAGGCAGAGAGCGAGGGCTATGTAAAAGCCCTTGCCGCTCATAAAACGGGAAAAACGCGAATGTCCCATTTTGAATTTGCTCATATTCTGCACCTCCGGTCGTATTTTGACCCGAAACACGGAGGCTTATGCAAAGAACGGACCGCTTTTTCTGAAAATGAAACAGAACGCCGCGTGTTTTCTTACCAGGGATAAGGCGTGATCTCGATGCCTGTGTAATAATATTGAACGATCGCCTCCCAGTCCTTTCCCTGCCTGGCCAGCACGCCCGCCCCGTACTGCGACAGACCGACGCCGTGCCCGTCCCCGAGTACGGTGAAAACGAACTGCCCATTTGCGTATCGCACGTCGAAATGAGCGGACCGCAGACCGAACAGGGCCTGCAGGCTTTCCCCGCTCACGGTCTTCCCACCCACTTTCGCGGTGAGCACGCTGCCCGCGTCCGAACGCGACAGAACGGTCAGCCAGCCGGATGGGTCGCCGTCTAACGCCGCGCCGTGATAGGCGGTCGCTGCTTTTTTTTGAAAAGACGCCTGAGAAACGCTCACGACACTTTTATAATCCGGCGCCGACGCGTCCCAGCTGCTGTTCACTTCGATGAGATACGGCACACAGTCTCCCCAAATGCTCTGACTGCTTTCAGTCTTTCCCGCCGAGCAGGAAAAATAAAGCGCTTCGATCAGGCGGCCGCTTCGGGTGAGCGCCGTACCGTGAACGGCCGCCACAGCTTCGCTTATCCTCTGCCACTGCGCCTGAAAAGAGGCCCCGAACCGGCTTTTGGCCTCTTCTTCCGAAAGATACGCCTGATAATGCGCGGGGTCGTCCGAAAGATCGGCGCCGCCTATGGCGGCTGCCGTCTGCGGATGCGCGCGGTGATAGGCACGCTGTTCGGCCGCATAAGTGAAGGCCGCCGCCGCCTGCGCTTTCAGCGCCTCGATCGGATACTCCGCGGGCATCTCCGCCGCCACCACGCCGCGCACATAGTCGTCGGCGGACAGGGTCACGACTTCCTTGCTCTTTCGCAGATAGAGCCGAAAAGAAGACGTCTGCGCGGAGCCGGAAACGGAGACGGCCGTCCGAACGGCCGCTGTCTGCGCCGTGGACGAATATCCGGTCTTTTCATACTGCACGCGGATGCCGACAGCCAGCGCGGCAAAGGGGATGACACACAGCATCAGGGCAAAAACTGCAACGAGCAGGATATGTTCCTTCATGGATTCTCCCCATCCTATTGACGAGAGCCGCATTTCTGCGGTAAAATAAAACAGTTACGCGGCAGCTGGGTATTTTTTGCGAGTGCCACGTGCGGCTGCTCTTTCCCGGCAGATTTTATTCGCAGAAAACGTTCTTTCGGCAGACGCATCGACATAAAGGAGTGCATCAGGATGCAGGATAACCAGGCTCAAGAGCATGGCATGACAAATGATGCTCTTAAAAGATTATGTGACGCATTCGAAAAATATAACCGCATCGACCCGACGCTGTTTGAAAATTACCACGTTAAGCGCGGCTTGCGCAACGAAGACGGGACCGGCGTGCTGACCGGGCTCACGCTCATCTGCAACGTGCACGGCTATCTCATCGACGAGGGCGAAAAAATGCCCGTTGAGGGCGATCTCATCTACCGCGGCATCAGCATCCGCGATCTGGTGGCCGGCTGTCAGGCCGAGAACCGCTT
Organism: uncultured Ethanoligenens sp.; assembly: GCA_963545875.1. GTDB lineage: Bacteria > Bacillota > Clostridia > Oscillospirales > Ethanoligenentaceae > Ethanoligenens. Next base: position 1,065 of record CAUULH010000176.1, on the reverse strand, counting down.
TGGTTTTGAAGAAGTCATCTGGCTCTTGCTGTTCGGCCATCTGCCGGATGCCGCCACGCTGGATATTTTTATGAAGATCCTGGCTTCCTGCCGGGAACTGCCCGATTTTTTCACCGAAAACGTGCTGATGCGCGCGCCCTCGCGGAACATCATGAACCAGCTCAGTCAGGCGGTCCTCGCGCTGTATGCCTACGACGGCAACCCGGAAGAGAACACGGTGGAAAACGTGCTCCGCCAATCGATCTGGCTCATCGCGCGGATGCCCACCATCATGGTCAACGCCTACCAGCTCAAAAGACGCCACTTCGACCATGAGAGCCTGTTCCTCCACCCGCTCGAGCCCGGCCATTCCACGGCGGAAAGCATTTTGGCCACGATGCGTCCGGACAAAAAGTTCACCGACGCGGAAGCCAAGCTGCTCGATCTCTGCCTGATGCTCCACGCGGAGCACGGCGGCGGCAACAACTCCAGTTTTGCCTGCCGGGTGCTTTCTTCCACCGGCACCGACACGTATTCCGCCATTTCGGCCGCCATCGGCAGCCTGAAAGGCCCGCGGCACGGCGGCGCCAACATCAAAGTCATGCAGATGCTCGACTGTATCAAGGCCGGCGTGCAGAATTGGCACGACGACGACGAGATCGCCTCGTTTTTAGAAAAGATCCTGAAAAAAGAAGCGGGCGACGGCTCCGGCCTGATCTATGGCATGGGCCACGCGGTCTACACGCTTTCCGACCCGCGCGCCGTCATCCTGAAACAGTGCGCCCGCAGGCTGGCGGATGAGACGCCTTATGCGGAAGAATTTCATCTGCTCGAAGCGGTGGAGCGCCTTTCTCCGGCCGTGATCGGCCAAAGCGGCCACAGCCGGAAATACATCTGCGCCAATGTGGACCTTTATTCCGGCATGGTATATAAAATCCTCGGCATCCCGGCGGAACTCTATACGCCGCTGTTTGCCGTAGCCCGCATCGCGGGCTGGTGCGCACACCGCATCGAAGAAATGACCACCGGCAACCGCATCATGCGTCCGGCTTACAAGGCCGTTTCAGACAAACAGCCATATGTTCC
>CAUULH010000175.1:0-3504 GCA_963545875.1 uncultured Ethanoligenens sp. | reverse complement strand
GTTTTTCAGGCCGTGGTGGAGCAGACGGTGGCGGGTCTCGCGCAGGGCCGCCGCATCAAAGGGCATGTGGCGTTTTTGGGCGGGCCGCTTTCATTTTTCGGCACGCTGCGCGAACGCTTCGTCAAAACCTTGCACCTTTCGCCGGAAGAAGCGATCTTTCCGGAGAACGCGGCTTATTTCGTAGCGCTCGGCGCCGCGCTTTATGCCGAAAAATGCGATACCGTGTCGTTTGACGGGCTGACGGAAAAGCTGAAAAACGCGCCGGCCGACCATACGGGCGCTAATCTGCTCGAGCCGCTTTTCCAAAATAAAGAGGAATATGAGCAGTTCAAAGAGCGCCACGCCGCCTGCCAGGCCAAGGAGCGGGATATCGCTTCTTATGACGGCCCTGCGTATCTCGGCGTGGATGCCGGCAGTACGACGCTCAAACTGGTGCTGCTGACCAAAGACGGCGAGATCCTCTATTCGTTCTACACCTCGAGCCGCGGCAACACGGTAAACATCTTAAAAGATCAGCTCATGAAGATCGATGAGCTGTGCGGGAGCCGGGTGCACATCGCGGGCAGCGCCGTGACGGGCTACGGTGAAGATCTCATCCGCAGCGCGTTCGGCGTGGATCACGGGCTGGTGGAAACGGTCGCGCACTTTTACGCGGCGCGCCATTTCGAACCGGACGTCGATTTTATCCTCGATATCGGCGGGCAGGACGTCAAGTGCTTCAAGATCAAGAACGGCGCGGTGGATTCCATCATGCTCAACGAAGCCTGCTCGTCCGGGTGCGGCTCGTTCATTGAGACATTCGCGCTCGCGCTCGGGTACAGCGTGGCGGATTTCGCCAAGCTCGGCCTTTTTGCCAAGCATCCGGTCGATCTCGGCTCGCGCTGCACCGTGTTCATGAATTCTTCGGTCAAGCAGGCGCAGAAAGACGGCGCGGGAGTGGACGATATCTCGGCCGGTCTTTCGATGAGCGTCGTGAAAAACGCGCTCTATAAGGTCATCCGCGCCACGGACGCCAAATCGCTCGGCAAGCACGTCGTGGTGCAGGGCGGCACGTTCTATAACGACGCCGTGCTCCGCGCGTTTGAAAAAGAGATGGGCCTTGAGGTCACGCGGCCGAGCATCGCGGGCCTGATGGGCGCTTACGGCGCGGCGCTCTACGCGCAGGAGAAAACGAACGGAGTTTCCGGCCTGCTTTCCGCCGCGGCGCTGAAAGCCTTCCATCACGAGACGAAAACGGCGGTTTGCGGGCTGTGCACCAACCATTGCACGCTTACCATCAATCTTTTCGACAACGGCCGCCGGTTCATCAGCGGCAACCGCTGCGACCGCCCGACGGGCCATCAGAAAAAAGAAGAACTTCCGAATCTTTTTAAATATAAGTACGACCGCCTGATGGCTTACCGCCCGGCGGCGGGCCCGCGCGGCAAGATCGGTCTGCCGATGGCGCTCAATATGTATGAGAACCTGCCGTTCTGGCATACGTTCTTTACCGAGATGGGTTTTGAAGTCGTGCATTCGCCGGCTTCATCCCGCTCGCTCTACGCCAAAGGCCAGTATTCCATCCCGTCCGATACAGTGTGCTATCCGGCCAAGCTGGTGCACGGTCATATCGAGGCGCTTCTCGACGCGGGCGTGGACACCATCTTCTATCCGTGCATGTCGTATAATTTCGACGAAAAGCGCTCGGACAACCATTATAACTGCCCGGTGGTGGCCTATTACCCGGAACTCATCGCGGCGAATGTGGACCGGCTGAAAAAGGTCCGGTTCCTCAACCCGTATTTCGGGCTCGACCGGCCGCATGATTTCAAGAAGCGCGCGGCGGCTTATTTCAAAGAACAGCTCGATGTGCCGGAAAAGGTGACGCGCCGCGCGGCGGACGCCGCTTACAAGGCCTACGAGGCCTATGAGAAGGAGATCAAGGCGCAGGGCGCGCGGGCGCTCGATTATGCCAAGGCGAACGGCAAGCATGTCATCGTGCTGGCCGGGCGGCCGTATCATATCGACCCCGAGATCAATCACGGCATCGACCGGCTGATCTCTTCCTACGGGCTCGTGATCGTCACGGAAGACGCCGTGGCGGAATATGTGACGGAGCCGCGCGTGCGGGTGCTGAACCAGTGGACCTATCACGCGAGACTGTACGCGGCGGCGAAATTCGTCACCGAGCGGCCGGACTGCGATCTCGTCCAGCTTGTTTCGTTCGGCTGCGGCATCGACGCCATCACGACCGACGAGGTCCGCGCCATCTGCGAGCAGGGCGGCAAGCTCTACACGCAGATCAAGATCGACGAGATCGATAATCTCGGCGCGGTGCGCATCCGCATCCGCAGCCTGCTTGCGGCGGTAGAGTCCCGCCGGGACAAAAAGGAGAAGAACTATGGCTGAATTACAGTATGCAAAAGACGGCCGGCTCCTTTTCACGAAAGAGATGAAGGATGAGTACACCATTCTTCTGCCGATGATGCTGCCGATCCACTTCACTCTGATGGCCAACAGCCTCAAGCTTGAGGGCTACCATGTGGAGCTTTTGACGACGACCCGCCGCTCCATCGTCGATGCGGGCGTCAAATATGTGCACAACGACGCCTGCTACCCGGCCCTGCTGGTCATCGGGCAGTTCATCGACGCGCTCAAAAGCGGCAAATACGACCCGGATAAAGTCGCCCTGATGATCACGCAGACGGGCGGCGGCTGCCGGGCGTCCAACTATATCCACCTGCTCCGCAAAGCGCTCGCGCGCAGCGGCTACGGCAAGGTGCCGGTCATTTCGCTCAACCTTTCTGGCCTTGAAAAGAATCCGGGCTTTTCCATCAACGTGCGCCTCGCCAAGCGCTTTATTTACAGTCTGCTTTACGGTGATCTCATCATGCTGCTTTCCAATCAGTGCCGCCCGTATGAGGAACATCAGGGCGAGACCGACCGTCTGGTCCATTCGTGGATCGAGCGGCTCACGGAAGAGTACCGCGTTTCAAAAAATCTGAAATATAAGCATGTCCGTGAAAATATGGATCTCATCGCGGCGGATTTTGCGAACATCGCGCTCCGAAAAAAAGAGAAGATCCGTGTGGGCATCGTGGGCGAGATCTACATCAAATATGCCGCGCTGGGCAATAACAATCTCGAGCAGTTCCTGCGCGACGAAGGCGTGGAGACCGTCGTGCCCGGTCTTTTCGATTTCGTCATCTTCAAGATCGACAACCGCGTGGAAGACTGCCGTATCTACGGCGGAAGCCTTTTCAAAAAGATCGCGATGAAAGTCTTTGAAGGTATCTGCGAAAAAAAGCAGAAAGAGCTCATCGAAGTCGTCTCCGCTTATCCGAAGTTCCGCCCGCCGGAGCCGTTCGAGACCATCAAAAAAGGCGTGAAGGGCTACCTGCAGTACGGCAACAAGATGGGCGAGGGCTGGCTTTTGACGGCCGAGATGCTCGAACTCGTGCATTCCGGCACGGAAAATATCGTCTGCACTCAGCCGTTCGGCTGCCTGCCCAACCATATCGTCGG
>CAUULH010000174.1:0-3509 GCA_963545875.1 uncultured Ethanoligenens sp. | reverse complement strand
CGAGCCCGCGTCTTATCGTCATCCTTTTGTATGTGCTGGCGGTCTCCGCTCTCGTTCTCCTGCTGTGGCGCTATGTGCCCATCATCGTGCGGCAGACTTCCGACATCATCTCCAACATCTCCGCCTATTTTTCATCTTCCGCCAAGCAGAAAACGTCCGCTTCTTCCGGCTTCTCGCTGGAGACCGCCACCGCGTATATCGCCAAGCATGTCGACGTTTCTAAATACATGGAAAGCGGCGGCACGCTCATCGCCAAATCGGCGGCCAACATCGGCACGACGAGCCTGAATGTCTTCCTTTCACTGATCCTCAGCCTGTTTTTCCTGCTGGGAAAAGATTCCGTCCACTCGTTCCTGCGCCGCTTCCGCGACAGCAAGCTCTCCTGGATGTATGAGGACGTGCGTTACTTCGGCTGGAAATTTGCCGATTCCTTCGGCGCTGTCATCCAGACACAGATTGTCATCTCCTTCATCAATACGATCGTTTCCGCCGTTTCGCTTGCCATTATCGGGTTCCCGAGCGTCATCGGTCTCGCCGCCATGATCTTCATTCTCGGGCTGGTGCCGGTGGCCGGTGTTTTCATCTCGCTCATCCCGCTCGTCATCATCGGCTATGTCACCGGCGGGCTGTCCCGCGTCATCTGCGTGCTCGTGCTCATCGCCGTACTGCATGCGTTGGAAAGCTACGTGCTCAACCCCAAGCTGATGTCCAACAAGATGCGGCTGCCGGTCTTCGTCACGTTTCTGGTCCTGATCGTCGCCGAGCGCTTCATTGGGCTTTGGGGTCTCATCATCGGCCTGCCCATCGCGGTCTTTCTGCTGGATCTTTTCGATGTGCTCCCCGGCGGCTCTTCGCCGTTCTTTCGGCGGAAAAACGGCCGCCCGCTCATCCCTTCTTTCCGCAAAAAGCGAAATTGACCCATTCGCTTCTCATGCCGCTCTTATTATGAAAGGAAACCCATCGCTATGTCTTCCCTTGAACAGAAACAAAACGCCCTTTATGATATCCTGAAAAAGCTGGACAGCGTGGCCGTCGCCTTCTCGGGCGGCGTGGATTCCACTCTGCTCCTGCGCGCCGCCTGCGAAGCCCTCGGCAAAGACCATGTGCTGGCCGTGACGGCGACTTCCCCCGCTTATCCCGAGCGTGAGCTCGAAGAAGCCGAAGGGCTGGCCCGGCAGTTCGGCGTCAAGCAGACGATCATCTCCTCCGGTGAGATGGACGTGCCCGGCTATGCCGACAATCCCGCCGACCGCTGCTACCTCTGCAAGACCGAGCTTTTTGACCGCATCCGCGCCGTGGCCGCTCAAAACGGGATAAAAGCCATCGCGGAAGGCTCGAACCTCGACGATCTGAGCGACTACCGCCCCGGTATGCGCGCCGCCGCCGAACAGGGCATCCACAGCCCGCTGCGCGAAGCCGGTCTTTCCAAAACGGATGTCCGCGCGGCGGCCAAGACGCTCGGCCTGCCCAACTGGGACAAGCCCTCTTTCGCCTGCCTCTCCTCGCGCATCCCTTACGGCCAGAAGATCACACGCGAGAAATTGGCCCGCATCGACCGGGCTGAACAATTTTTGATGGATCTCGGTTTCCGCCAGGTGCGCGTGCGCTGTCACGGCGATCTGGCCCGCATCGAACTACTCCCCGCGGACATGCCCCGCCTTTTTGAAAACGGGACGGCCGCGCGCGTGAACGCGGAGCTCAAAAAAATCGGTTTCACCTACGTTTCGGCGGATCTCGGCGGCTACCGTACCGGAAGCATGAACGCCACGCTCCCGAAAGAGGCCGCGAGGCCGTGACCTTTTTGATTTTTTTGCGGCGGACCGTTGACAGAGATTGAAAATCGCAGTATATTATTATCAAACAAAGTTATTTAGTATGTTTTCTGAAAGGATGAGGGCTATGTTCATGACCGAATCCCACATTTTACCGATAGAGCGGCGAATGTGCCGCCTGGAAATGTGTTGCGGCCGGGCCGCGATGAAAAACTGACGACTATCCGGCAGGCAGAGCGATACTGCCGTTTTGTTCATAAAAACACGATGCAAAGAAAGGCGGACACAAATGAGCGAGAAAAAATATGGATTCGATACCGTTCAGGTACATGCGGGCCAGGAACAGCCGGACCCGGCGACGGGGGCGCGCGCCGTTCCGATCTATCAGACTTCTTCCTATGTTTTTAAGGATACCGCCGAGGCGGAAGGCCGTTTCGGACTGAAGATCCCGGGCAACATCTATTCCCGCCTCACCAACCCGACGACGGACGTTTTCGAGCAGCGCATCGCCGCGCTCGAAGGCGGCACGGCGGGCCTTGCCACGGCGTCCGGCGCCGCGGCCATCACCTACGCCATCCTCAACGTGGCCAATGCCGGTGACAACATCGTTTCCGCCAGCACGCTTTACGGAGGCACCTACAATCTCTTTGCCACCACCCTGCCGCGCTACGGCATCACCACGAAATTCATCGATCCGGAAGACCCCGAGAATTTCCGCAAGGCCATCGACGAAAAGACGAAGGCCATCTACTATGAGACACTGGGCAATCCGGGCATCAACATCGTCGATTTCGACGCGGTAGGCAAGATTGCGCAGGAAGCGGGCATCCCGGTCATCGTGGACAACACGTTCGCCACACCGTATCTGTTCCGCCCGTTCGAGCACGGGGCGAACATCGTCGTACACAGCGCCACCAAATTCATCGGCGGCCACGGCGCGGTCATCGGCGGCGTCATCGTGGACGGCGGCAACTTCGACTGGTCCGCCAGCGGCAAGTTCCCCGGCTTCACCGAGCCGGACCCGACCTACCACAACCTGCGGTACTATCAGGATCTCGGCAAAGTCGCTTTTGCCGTCAAAGTGCGTGCGCAGCTCCTGCGCGACCTCGGCGCCACGCTTTCGCCGTTCAGCGCATGGCTCTACATCCTGAGCCTTGAAACGCTCTCTCTCCGGGTGCAGAAACACGTTTCCAACACTGAAAAGATCACCAAGTTCTTAGCGGGCCATCCGAAGGTCAAAGAAGTCAACTATCCGGGCCTGCCGGACAACAAATATTATCCGCTCGCCAAGAAATATTTTCCGAAAGGCGCCGGCTCCATCTTTACGTTCTCAGTCAACGGCGGCGTAAACGAAGCCAAGAAATTCATCGACAGTCTCAAGATCTTCTCTCAGCTCGCCAATGTGGCGGATGTGAAATCGCTGGTCATCCATCCTTCCACCACGACGCATCAGCAACTCACGCCGGAAGAACAGCGCGCCGCCGGATTCGGTCCAGAGACCATCCGTCTCTCCATCGGCATCGAGGATCCGGAAGATCTGATCGCCGACCTCGATCAGGCGCTGAACACGGCCGTCTGATCGCATTCGATAAAATTCCCTGCTTGTCTTTATACACCCAAAAGGCGGGCCCCCCCAAAGTGCGGCCGCCCGTTGGGTGTTTAACCGAAAAAATAAGTACGGCCGCTATAAAAGGTCGTTCGCCGGCCGGGCGGGGGCCGCGCAACCCGCCCGGTTGC
>CAUULH010000173.1:0-3513 GCA_963545875.1 uncultured Ethanoligenens sp. | reverse complement strand
TCATTCTCTTCATTCTCTCTTTTTACCCTTCATCATAAATCCGTAAGATTCTGCTGTTTTCTTTCGGATTATCAAACTTTTTCCATGAGAGTATATCACAATTCCATATGCTTTTCAATCGCCCGTTAAGCCGTCGTCCGACATCCTTCAGCCCTTTCTTATGTGATTGACTTTTCCCCCTATCTATGCTATAAAATGAATGTTGTGCTTTTTTAGATTCAGGCAATAGATGTTATTAAAAGTAATAAATTACATAATAAGGAAAATTATATCGGAGGCATACAATTTGAAAGACGTCGTTATCATCGGAGCCGGTCCCGCCGGTCTTTCCACTGCTTATTCCTTGCTTCAAGAGCCGGATGTCAAAGTCACTGTTTTTGAAGAAAGCGATGCCATCGGCGGTATTTCCCGCACCGTTCCCTATCATGGCAACCGCATCGATATCGGAGGGCACCGTTTTTTCTCCAAAAGCGATACCGTCATGAAATTTTGGCGTGATCTGATGCCGATTCAGGGTGCGCCGGCTTACGACGACAAGAAACTCGGGCGGGAGAAACCGCTCGCGCCGAATGGCCCGGACCCCGAAAAAGAAGACCGCGTCCTGCTTTTGCGCAACCGCGTATCCCGCATTTTTTACCTTCAGAAGTTTTTCGACTATCCCATTTCGCTTAAATTCCAAACTTTCGCGAACATGGGCTTGGGCCGCACGCTTAAAGCGGGGTTCGGCTATATGGCGAGCGCCTTACACAAGCGCGAGGAAAAATCGCTTCGCGATTTCATGATCAACCGCTTCGGCATACAGTTGTACCAAATGTTTTTTGAAGATTATACCGAAAAAGTCTGGGGACGCAATCCCAGCGAGATCTCGGCGGATTGGGGCGCCCAGCGCATCCGCGGGCTTTCCCTCTCCAAAGCCGTTTTTTCCTTTTTTAAAAAAGCCTTTTCCCGCGGGGATTCCATCTCTCAAAAAGACACGGAGACCTCGCTCATCCAGGAATTTCTCTACCCGAAATACGGACCCGGCCAACTTTGGGAGCTGCTTGCCGAAAAGGTGAAAGCATCCGGCGGCGAGATCGTGATGAACGCCAAAGTGACGGGCATCTGTCAGGAAAACGGCCGCGTGACCGGTGTTCGTGTGCGGCAAAACGGTGAGACGCAGGAAATTCCGTGCGACGATCTGGTTTCGTCTATGCCCATCAAAGATCTGGTCGAGGCGATCGAAGGGGAAAAACCGGAAAACGCCGTGCGGATCGCCAAAGGGCTTCCATACCGTGATTTCATCACGGTGGGCCTGCTGGTCAATCGCCTGCTTTTGAAAAATGAGACAAAAACCAGCACGCTTTCCGATATCGTGCCGGATTGCTGGATCTACATCCAGGAACGGAACGTCAAACTCGGCCGCTTGCAGGTGTTCAACAACTGGTCGCCGTATATGGTTGAAAAACCGGAAGACACCGTCTGGATCGGGCTTGAATATTTTTGCAGCGAAGGCGACGGCATGTGGAACATGTCGGACTCCGATTTCATCCGGTTTGCGGAAGATGAGCTCGCCCGCATCCACATTATCGACAAAAAAGACGTGCTGGACGCCGTGCGCATTCGGGTAAAGAAAGCCTATCCGGCTTATTTCGATACATACAGCGAATTTCCCAAACTGCGCGAATACTTGGATTCTTTTCCGAATCTGTACTGTGTCGGCCGAAACGGTCAGCACCGCTACAACAATATGGATCATTCCATGCTCACCGGCTTCGAGGCGGCTCGCCTGATCGCCGAAGGGAGTTCGGATAAAACGACCCTCTGGAACATAAACACGGAAGAAGAATACCACGAAGGATCGAATGCTCAGTAAGCGCTCTTCACAGCGTCAGCATGGTGATTTAGGTCCGGAATCAGATTGACAAATCTGGGGAAAATGGATATGCTATCCGTATAGGGATATGAACGCATATCGGCCGTTTCATCGGCCGCGGAAAAGGAGACGGGCCTATGCAGAAAGGATCTCTTGAACCGGGAGCGGAACAGGAGAATAATCTTTTTCTCACCTTTCAGGTGGGGCGTGACAGCTACGCTCTTGCCATCGGCTATGTCCATGAGATCGTGCGTTTTCAGCCCATTATTCCGATCCCCCAGCAAAAAGCCTATCTAAAAGGCGTGATGAACCTGAGGGATCAGATCTTTCCGGTCATCGATCTGGCCATGCGCCTTGGCCGCGCGGAAACTCGGCCGACGGAACGCACATGCATCGTCCTCATGGAATCGGGCGGCGAACAGGTCGGCTTGATCGTAGATGCCGTTTCCGAAGTGGTCGATATCCCGTCGGAAAAGATCGAGTCGTTTGCCGGCGCTTCGGCGGGTGAACAGGATTGTGTCTGCGGCATCGCCAAAATAGACGGCGGAATCCGCATGGTCCTCGATTGCGGCGCCGTAATGGGGCAGCCTCCTTATGTACCGCATCCCCCTTCACCCTCTTTGCTGAATACCTAATAGCCTTTTTTTCCTCAAAACAGAAAGGCCATTAAAATGAATAACTGCTTATATCTCGTAATCCCCTGCTATAATGAGGAAGAAGTGCTGCCTGAAACGGCAAAGCGCCTGAAAATCAAAATGGCCCGCCTGATTGAAGAAAAAAAGATCTCCGCGGACAGCCGGGTGGTCTTTGTCAACGACGGCTCGAGCGATCGGACATGGGACATCATCTCCCGCTTCCACGGGCAGGACCCGCTGTTCAGCGGCATCTGCCTGAGCCGCAACCGCGGCCACCAGAACGCCCTCATCGCGGGCCTGATGACGGTTCGCACAGAAGCTGACATGGTGATCTCGATGGACGCCGATATGCAGGACGATATCGAAGCCATCGACGCAATGGTGGAAAAATACGCCGCCGGCTGCGACATCGTATACGGCGTGCGCAACAAACGCACCACCGATTCTTTTTTCAAACGCTTTACGGCGGAAGGCTTTTACCGCCTGATGAATTTGATGGGTGTGGAAACGGTCTTCAACCACGCCGATTTCCGCTTGATGAGCAAAAGGGCGCTTGAAGGGCTCGCTCAATTCAAGGAAGTGAACCTCTTTCTGCGCGGCATCGTGCCGATGATCGGCTACCCGAACGACATTGTGACCTATGAGCGCAAAGAACGCTTTGCCGGGAAAAGCAAATATCCGCTGAAAAAGATGCTGCTTTTCGCCTGGGAAGGCATTACTTCTTTAAGCGTGAAACCCATTCGACTGATCACCTGCATGGGGTTCATCGTGCTGTTCATCAGCATCATGATCCTCATCTACACTTTAGTGAGCTTTTTTACCGGCCACGCCGTAGCGGGCTGGGCCAGCCTGACCGCTTCCATCTGGGTCATCGGCGGCCTGCTCCTGCTTTCGCTCGGCGTCGTCGGCGAGTATATCGGGAAGATCTATCTGGAAACGAAAGAGCGTCCGCGGTATCTGATCAAAGAATACCTGCACGACGGCACAAAGAAAAACTGAACCTCAAAAAATCGGAGCGGACAGCTT
>CAUULH010000172.1:0-3539 GCA_963545875.1 uncultured Ethanoligenens sp. | reverse complement strand
AGCTCGTCCGCCCGGTGCAACAAAGCACCCGGCGTATCGTCCTGTTTTGCCGCCGTGGCGCCGATGGAGACCGTGATGAGCAGGTCTTCGTCCGCCTCCGTGCGAACGCGCACATGCTTTAAGAGCGTGCGGATACGGCGGATGATGCGGACGGCGTCCCGCCCGCCCGGCGTGTCATAAAGGCCGAGAAATTCCTCTCCGCCCCATCGGCCGAATACATCGTCGCCGTCGAGCGCGCGGGTCATATTGTCCGCGATGTGGCAGAGGACCTCATCGCCGGTCGCGTGGCCGTGAAAATCGTTGAACTGCTTAAAATTGTCGATATCGTAAAAAAGGGCGATGAAAGACCGCTTTTCGAGCAGCCAGCGGTCGAGCACCGTTTCCAGCCCGCGGCGGTTGGGCAGACCGGTGAGGGCATCCGTGTTCGCCATGGCGATGAGATCCGCCACGGAAAACAGGCCGCTCACCTGCACGGCATCATCGGAAAAAGCGATGGCAACGCCGATTGTTCGCCCACTTTCAAAGACCGGAATCATCCGGCCGCAGATGCGGACGGAATGATCGTCTTTTTTGTGGAGATTTGCCTGAAAAAGCTGGATTCTTTCTTCAAAAAGGGCGTCGGCCAGCGGAAAATAGCCCGAAAACTTGCCGTTTTTCTTCACCTGCACCTGCTGGAGAAAATCCTGCCCGCAGCCGCATTCCAGCATCTCTTTCTCCGAATAGCCGGTGATGCGCTCCGCCGCGCGGTTCCAGTAGAGGATCTTCTGCTCGCGGTCCGTAAAGCAGACGCCGTCCGGGAAATCGGCCAGAATGTGAAAGCAGAGCTCGGAAGGTTTCATTTGGCATTCCCCTCCGGCAAAACGCCAAACAGGCTGCGAAGAAGGGCGAGGCCCTCTTCCGTGCGGAAATATTTTGTGCCGATGGATGCCGCCGCCTCGCGGGAAAGGCCGTCCTCCTCGATGTTGACGAGGAAATCCGCCTCGATGAGCGCCTGATAATCCGGGCCGTCCACCGCCGTATAGGTATGGTGATGGCCGACCAGAAAGCAGACGCGCTCAATGAGCGCCGCCGGCGCGCCGAGTTCTGCTAAAATCGCACGGGCGACGGCGGGGCCTTCTTTCTCCTGATAAGGCCCCGCCGAAGAATGATATTTCCGCTCGGCGTTGTGGATGCCGATATCGTGCAGGGCCGCCGCTACGAGGAGCCGCTCCCGCACCGGAAACGGCAGGTCTTTGCCAATGATATCCGCATATCCGAAAACTTTCAGCGCGTGGCCGATGCGGCGCACGTCCGCGCCGTTGTAGGCGGCCATTTGCGTCAATGCGGCCGCGATCAGATTGTCCAACTCCCTGTCCCCCATATCTTTCCCGCGTCTGGTTTCGCTCGGTACCGCACCGGATGCGGTGATCTTCCTATTTATCTTATTATAATCATTCTGGAACAGGACGCAAGCGTTTCTTCTTCGCTTCGCCGCCTTCCGGATTTTGGAGGAGGTGAAAGAAAAGACTTGACACCGGAAAGAAATGAGCTATACTGATCGTAGGAAGTATATTAAACTGATATTGTTTATAATATTATTGAGGGGGATGCTATGAAGTTGTCTACCAAAGGGCGCTACGGTCTGCGCGCGCTCTTAGATCTGTCCATCCATGCCGAAGGCAGCCACGTCTCGCTCTACAATATCGCCGAGAGACAGCAGATCTCCGTCAACTACCTGGAGCAGGTCTTTTCCCAGCTCCGGAAAGCGGGGTTCGTCCGCAGCGTGAAAGGGGCGCAGGGCGGCTATGCGCTGGCAAGATCCCCTCAGGACATGACCATCGGCGATATCCTGCGCGTGCTTGAAGGCAGCCTCCACATCGCCACCGAAGAAGTCACCGGGCAGAACCCGTTGCAGGACTGTATCAAAAAATGCGTGTGGGACCGCATCAACGACAGTATCGACCATGTGGTGGACTCCATCACGCTCGAAGACCTGGTGGAAGAATACCGCAGCGGGCAGGATTACACCATGTTTTATATCTAAAACGGCTTTCCGGCACTGCGTGCGCGGAGAAACAAGGAGGATCTTTATGGCAAACCAGGCGATCTCGACCGAAAACGCGCCGGCCGCCGTCGGCCCGTACGCACAGGCCGTTCGCGCGGGCGGATTCCTGTTCGTTTCGGGCCAGATACCCGTTGACCCCGCGACGGGAGATGTCGCTTCTTCTGTGGAAGACCAGGCAAGGCAGTCGCTCAAAAACGTGGGCGCGATCCTCGAAGCGGCGGGCACCGGCTTCGAAAACGTGGTAAAGACCACCGTTTTCATTCAAAACATGGCGGATTTTGCCGCCGTGAACGCCGTATATGCCGCCAGTTTCAAGAAGCCGTTCCCCGCCCGCTCCTGTATCGAGGCTTCCGCGCTGCCGAAAGGCGTTTTGATCGAAGTGGAAGCCATCGCGACCCTTAAATGAGCAAAAAACAGCATCCGGCCCGATGGGGCCGCAAGAATGAGGAGGAAAATCTGATGGGCAACATTGCGAAAAATCTGACCGATCTTATCGGCAATACGCCGCTTCTCGAGCTCGGCGCCTATGAAAAAGACAACGATCTGAACGCCACCATCCTGGCGAAACTCGAATACTTCAACCCCGCGGGAAGCGTAAAAGACCGCATCGGCTACGCGATGATCCGCGACGCCGAGGAAAAGGGCACCATCCGCCCGAGCGGTACGCTCATCGAGCCGACGAGCGGCAACACCGGCATCGGCCTGGCGTTCGTCGCCGCCGCGAAAGGCTACCGCCTCATCCTCACCATGCCGGAGACCATGAGCGTGGAACGCCGCAAGCTGCTCAAGGCGCTGGGCGCCGAGCTGGTGCTCACCCCGGGCGTGGACGGCATGAAGGGCGCCATCCGCAAAGCGGAAGAGCTCTCGAAAACCATCCCCGGCAGCTTTATCCCGCAGCAGTTCAAAAACCCCTCCAACCCGGCCATGCACCGCGCGACGACCGGCCCGGAGATCTGGCGCGATACGGACGGCAAAGTGGCTATCTTCGTGGCGGGCGTCGGCACCGGCGGCACCGTCAGCGGCGTGGGTCAGGCTTTGAAAGAGAAGAACCCGGCTGTCAAGATCGTGGCCGTGGAGCCGGCTTCTTCCCCGGTGCTCGAAGGCGGAAAGCCCGGCCCGCACAAGATCCAGGGCATCGGCGCCGGCTTCGTACCGGATACCTACGACCGCTCGGTGGTCGACGAGGTCATCCCGGTCGCCAACGACGACGCGTTCGCCGCTTCCCGGAGTTTGGCCAAAGGCGGCCTTTTGGTCGGCATCTCTTCCGGCGCGGCGGTCCACGCGGCCAAAGTGCTGGCCGAGCGCCCGGAGAACAAAGGCAAGCTGATCGTCGCGCTTCTGCCCGACGGCGGCGACCGCTATCTCTCCACCACGCTTTTTGAAGACATCTGAATCTCGCTCTGTTTTTTAAAAGCCGCACGGAAGATTTTTCCGCGCGGTTTTTCTTTTTTACAGCATCCAGAACGGGACGTAGGCGATGCCGTCCCGCACATCG
>CAUULH010000171.1:0-3545 GCA_963545875.1 uncultured Ethanoligenens sp. | reverse complement strand
CACTTTTTTTATAGGCTGTTTTGCAACTGCCCCTTTTTATGGCTTTTCCCGTCGCCTCAAAAGCACCTATCTGCTCAATATTGCAATATGCACCATAAAAGCGTAAAATATGAAAGGCGCTTTTTGAAGTGGATACACGCTTGCAAAATGGAGGTCCCGCCCTTGATGAAACGGTATGATGAACTAAGCGATACGGAAAAAGACGTCCTTCGTGAGGTGGGCAACATCGGCGGAGGCAATGCCGCTACCGCGCTGGCCTCGATGCTGGCGGGAAAAGTCAACATGTCTGTTCCGGATCTGCGGGTCGTAGACGTCAGCAAAGTGTCGGATATCCTTGGCGGGCCGGAACAGGAGATCGTGGGCATCCTCATCACGATGCACGGCGATGTTTCCGGAATGCTGATGTTTTTGCTGGACAAACACTTTACCCGTCTGATGATCAATCTCCTTTTAGACAAACAGATCGACAGCTTTGAACACATTAACGAAATGGACCTCTCCGCCCTGAAAGAGATCGGGAATATTCTGGCAGGTTCATACATCAATGCCATCGCCACGCTCACAGGGCTCTCTATCCAACTCACGCCGCCCGATATCTCCATAGACATGGCTGGAGCGATCTTGAGCTATCCGGCCGCTCTGTTTGGCGAGATGGGCGACAAGGTTCTTTATATTGAGGAAGATTTCATGCACGAAAAAGACGATATCCGCAGCCATCTCCTCATCATGCCCAACCCGGATTCCCTCGCCAAGATCCTGCAGCGTCTTGGTGTTGCATAATGCCCAATCAGGTCATCGTCGGTATCGCGGATTATAAGACGGCTCATTCTCCGGATCTTCTCGTCACCTATGCGCTCGGCTCCTGTGTGGGCACCTGCCTTTTTGACGGAATATCCGGACTGGCCGGTCTCTCACATGTTTTACTTCCTGATTCTTCCATAAATAAGTCCGACACGAATGTGATGAAATATGCCGATACCGCTATCGAAGCCCTTGTTCGGGAGATCGAGCGGAAAGGCATCCGGCGCTCCTGCCTCAAAGCGAAGATCGCCGGCGGCGCAAACATGTTCGCCACGCAATCTAAAAGCATGAATATCGGGGAACGCAACATCCTCGCCGTGAAAAAAGAATTGGAGCGTTTAAAAATCCCGATCTTGGCGGAAGCCACCGGCAAGAATTACGGGCGCACGCTGATTTTCGACCCCAAGGCCGGGACAATGACCATTAAATCCGTCATGCACGGCATCACCGTTCTATAAAACAGCACAGTCAAAAACGGCGCTCTCTTAAAAAGAGAACGCCGTTTTTTGCTGAAGACCGGCAGCGCCATCTTAGGCCGAATGCCTGGTCTCGACTGTTTCCCGTTCGCGGAACAAAAGCGAAATGCACCAAATGCCCGCAATGGCAATCAGCGCGAAAAGCACGCGGCTGACAGCCGAACCCGTCCCACCGAACGCCCACGCGATGACATCGAAATTGAAAATGCCCACGCTTCCCCAGTTGAGAGCGCCGATGATCACGAGCAGCAAAGCGATCCTGTCCATCATGATTCCCCACTCCTTTACAATGCCTCCGCACCTCAGCGGATCAACAAGGCCAGCCAAAACGGCAAAGTGCGGGTAAAAAACAGATGGCCGTCTTTTGCCTGCCATCTGCTTCATGCTTAGTATGGACACGATCGTCGTTTTTATGCAAAGAACCGCTTCTTAGACCGATGTGCCGCCGTTCTTTCCCTCTTTCAGCAGATCGCGGATCTCCGTCAGCACGGCAAGGCTCGGGTCGGGCTTCGCTTCTTCTTTCTTCTCTTCTTTTTGATGCAGGTGGTTCAGCCCTTTGATCATAAAGAAAATGCACAGCGCAATGATGAAAAAGTTCAGCACCGCCTGAAGAAACACGCCGTAGGAGAGCACGATGGACGGCGAGCCCAAAAAGCCGGGGATCGTAAATTTGAGGCCGGCGATATTGATATGACCGATGACGATGCTCAAAAGCGGCATGAGGATATCTTTGACCAAAGATGTAACGATTGCGCTGAACGCGCTGCCGATGATGACGCCGATAGCCAGATCCACCGCGTTGCCTTTCACGGCAAATTCTCTGAAATCGTTCCAGAATTTTTTCATTTATTTTCCCCCGCTGTCATTTCCCCGTCAGGCCGAGCCTTGCCTGCAAAACAGGCAGTTCCTCTTCAAAATCCACGCCGTAGCGCACATCGGTGCCGGCATCATGCGTGCGGCGGATACTGCCCACCGTGAAATCCACGGCGATCTGCGTCGCTTCAGGCAGGCTCTTTCCCTGCATCAGGCCCGCCAGCAGGGCGCTTCCGAACACATCGCCCGTGCCGTGATAATATCCTTCTACCTGCTCGCCGAGCGCGTAAGAGATGGTATCGGCCGCTTCATCGTAGCAGGCGGCTCCAAGTTTCCCCGCCTTCATCCAGACGCCTGTGAGGACTACACGCGGCACGCCAAGCCCCGCGAGCGCGCGCAGGGTCTGCTCGACCTCTTCCTTTGTATACGGGCCCTCGCGGTACTCCTTACCCAGCAGGAACGCCGCTTCCGTCATATTCGGGATGATGAGGCCCGCTTTGGCGCAAAGTTTTGCCATGCCTTTCGGAAAATCAGGCGTATACACGGCGTACAGTTTCCCGTTGTCCGCCATGACGGGATCGACCAGAATCAGCGTATCGTCCGACCGGAGCATATCGAAGATCTGCGAAACGATCTCAAGCTGCTCGAACGAGCCCAAAAAGCCCGTATAAAGCGCGTCGAAATGAACGCCCAGCGACTTCCAGTGCCGGGCAAAGGGCAGCAGATCTTCGGTGAGATCGCGGTATGTATAGCCCGTAAAGCCGCCGGTATGCGTGGAAAGCACAGCCGTCGGCATGATGCTGGTGCGAAGGCCGGCCGCCGAAAGGATCGGAAGCGCGACCGTGAGCGAGCATTTTCCCATCCCGGAAATATCGTGGATGGCCGCCACATGTTTCTGCATGAAAAACCCTTCTTTTAAATGGAATCAGCACAAAATGGATTTTATGCTGAGATAATACGACATGTATTCTCTTTCCCAGCCTTTTTCCGACAAACTATGTCCGATGAAAAAAGGTCGTATGACAGACTGGGCAGGTCACGGCCAATTTTCCGCGGCCGCGGGGAAGACGAAGCTTGGCATGGCAGGAAGGA
Organism: uncultured Ethanoligenens sp.; assembly: GCA_963545875.1. GTDB lineage: Bacteria > Bacillota > Clostridia > Oscillospirales > Ethanoligenentaceae > Ethanoligenens. Next base: position 363 of record CAUULH010000171.1, on the reverse strand, counting down.
CAGCGGATGATCACATTCGCCCGGCGCTCGCGGATACGCCGAATGAACGCGGCAATGCCCAGAACGAGCGGCTTAAAGACGCGATAAACGCCTTTGCCGAACTGAAAGCAAGCATAACCGACGGTGTTCATAATCCGGGTGAACACGCGCTGTTCCCTTTCTCTGGCAAGCAGATTACGGGAAAGGCCCCGCCAGATCACCAGCGCGATCAGGGCGAGCGAAGCGATCCACAGATAAGGAAGACCAAGGATCAGAGCGGCCGCGACCAGCAGGAAGACCGAAAACGCATCTACGCCGTTTCGGCCGGAAAAAGAACCAAAAGACAAGAGCACACCTCCCCGGCAGCCGCGTTTTCCGCATAGG
>CAUULH010000170.1:0-3545 GCA_963545875.1 uncultured Ethanoligenens sp. | reverse complement strand
CCGGCCCGCAGAAGCCGGCTCGTCAGTTCGATCGTCAAATTTGCGTCCACCGCGGCGCGTCCGCCGGCGCCCATGCCGTCGCTGAGCAAAAGGACGGCGCGGTCATCGTCGAGAAAAGCGTCCGCCGCATCTCCGCAGAATTTTTCGCCGTCTTTGCGGATAGAGCATTGCCCGTGCTCGATCTGAAACTGTGTTTTTTGCCGGAAGCGCAGGATCGTTCCGCTGCCGCTCGGAAAAATTGACGGCCCGACCAAACGTTTGCCGCAGGCGGCGGAAAGCTCGGCCAGCAGCTCCGTGCGATTCGCCGATGTGCCGCAGGAGGACGGGATCTTTGCTTCTACGGCAAGATGTCCGTCTTTATCGAGACGGCAGTCCACTTTGGCTGAAGGCAGCCCGCATGCCGCCAGCGCGGCGCATACCGGCTGCGGCGCAAGCGCCGTCTGCGTGTCCGCGGCGCTTTTCTCGAGCTCCGAGAGAAAGCCGGCGATCATCCGCCATTGGCCGGAAAGCGTGCGGCGCAGGCTGCCGACCTGTTTCCCGGCGGCCTGATGCGCGGTATAGCCGGCATAGGAGCGGTTGGCTTCCGCCAGCAGTTCGCCGAGGCGGCAGCAGCGGGTGGAAAAATGAGGCGGCATATCTTTCCGTTCCGCCGTGCCGCAGGCTTCGAGAGCGCTTCCGATGTGGTCGAACGCATCCATCGTGTCGCTGTGGGCGGTCTGCCAGCAATAGTGTCCCATGCCGCAGGTCTTGCAGATGCGCTCGGAGATATCGTCGAACACGCGCCGAAGCGTATCGTCCGGCTGATGGTTTTCCAACTGTTCCCCCACGCGCGTGACCAGGCCCGCCGCGTCGCGCAGGCCTTCCGCCGCCGATAAAAGGCGGACTCTTGCGGCCGTAGGGGAGACGCCCGGCTCGGCCGCCGTGGAAAAAAGCGGGGAAAAGCGGGAGATAAAGTGTTCCGGCAGCAGAACGAAGATCACGGAGGCGATGGTCATTTCGGTGACGGCGCCCGCAAGGAGCGCATGGCTGCCCAGCTCGAATCCGGCCGCCGATCCGGCTAAAATGAGCGCAAGCGCGTCGGCGAAACGCCCGAGCGGGGAGAAGACGCCGGCCATGAGTCCCGCAAACGCATAGGCGGCCAAGATGGGCGCCAGAGAAGTGCTGCCGAGACCGAGCATCAGCCCGATAGACGAGCCGGTGACGCATCCGGCCGGCGCGCCGCCGAAGCGCGCCGCCGTCAGGATGAGCAGAAGGCCGAGGATGCGCCCTGCCGAAACGTCACGCACGGCGAGCGGCTCCATAGCCACCAAGAGCACGCAGAAAGCGATGAGCGCGGCGGCGGCATCCCGCCGGCCCATACTTCGGAATTTTGCCGGGTGCAGAAAGAGCGGCGCCGCCCGTTCGAGAAAAAAAGCGCCGCAGGCGCAGAGGACCGTTTCCGCAAAGCAGAGCAGAACGTCCCGGACGAGCAGACCGTTGGCGGCGACAACGGCGCCGCCGGTGAGAGCGGCGGCACACCCGGCGCAGAGAGGCGGAAAAAGCGGACGAGTCTGTTTTTTTTCAAATCCCGCGCAGAGGAACCGAAATACCAGCACGGCGGCCATGGCGGCGAGATACCGCGCCGGATAGGCCGGCCCGCCCGGCAGCAGGGTGCCGCATGCCGCACCCAGAAGGACAAAAACGGCAAAATGCCGGTCTGCGGCCGCTACGGCCGCCATGCCGAACGGCGCAAGGCTGTCGAATACGATGGCGCGCGAGGCCGCGAACCCCGCGCCGAAAGAAAGCGCCGCGGTCATCATGCCGCGGGGAAGTTCGTTTTCAAGCACCGCGGCAAAAGAGCCGGAGCCTTGCAAAAATCCTGCCTTTTTCACGTCATTTTCCCTTCCTTTACGTTATGCCGGATGGAGTAAAATAGAACCGCACCTTTAGTATACGCAGAGAAAATGGTAAATATTGTCATTCTATGGGCAAAAGATCGGGAAAGTTTTGGGAAAAAACGCGCACCGTTCGGCCGCGCCTAAGGCGTGGGCGATATCCGGTTTGAAATCCGGGCGGGAATACGATATAATAGCGGATAGAATAGAAGATACTCTGTTTTAAAGGGAGCGGCGAAGTGAAAGGCGATCTGCACGGTCATTCCCGCATGTCGGACGGCTCCATGCGGGTGGAAGATATCGTAGCCTATGCCGCCCGCATCGGGCTCGATGTGCTCGGCGTGACGGATCACGACAGCATGGGCACCGTCCGGCGGGCCGAACGGGCCGCGGCGGGCACCGGCGTGCGTGTCGTGCCGGGCCTCGAGATCTCCGCGTTCGATTATGAGCGCGGCCGCAAGGTCCATCTGCTCTGTTACGCGCCGCCCCGTCCCGAAGCTCTGCTCGATCTCTGCTGGGCCACGCTTGAAAAACGCCGGCAGGCCGCGGCGGAGAGCCTTGCCAAGATCGAGAAAACCTATCCGATCTCGGAAGAGATCGTACGCCCGTATGCGGCGGAGAACGGCGTCGTTTACAAGCAGCATATCGTAGCGGCGCTGATGGACAGAGGTTTTGCCGTCACGATGTTCGGCGAGCTGTGGCAGACACTTTTTTCCCCCAAAACGGGGATGGCGCCGGTGAGTATCGCTTATCCGGAGGTCCACGAGGCCTTGAGGGCGGCGCTTGCGAGCGGCGGGCTCACGGTACTTGCCCATCCGGGCCACTACCGCAATTTCGAGCTCGTGGGCGAGCTTGCCGGGATGGGCCTTGAGGGCATTGAGGTGTATCATCCGCTCCATTCGCCGGACGATGTCCGCAAGGCGGAAGAGCTGGCGGAACGATATGGTCTGCTCGTCACCGGCGGCTCGGATTTCCACGGACGGAACCGTCCGGGCGCCACGCCGCTCGGGATGCGGGGCTTGTCGGGCGCGGCGCTCGAAACATTTTTGACCGCACTTAAAAAACACGGTTTTTCCGTTTGAAGCGAAAGAAGGTCGCGGAATGCGTTATGAATTTACGACGAGCGGCAGGGTCTGCTCACAGCGGATCCTGGTGGAGCTCGATGGAGATATCGTCAGGAGCGTTCAGTTTATCGGCGGATGCGAAGGCAACACGCAGGGCGTTTCCCGCTTGGCGGAAGGCATGGATGTTCACGACGTGATCGAGCGGCTGAAAGGCATCCAATGCGGCGGCCGCGGCACTTCCTGCCCGGCCGAGCTGGCCGAAGCCCTGTCGAAGGCTTTGACGGCTGAAAATGAAAAAAAGGCGTCGGCCATCGGACAAAAGGCATAATCAGAGCAGACGGCTCATTTATCGAAAAAGAAAAGACACGCCCGGGACGGGTGGAAGAGGGGTGAGCGTATGCAGGAGGACGACAGCGATATCAAGATCGCGGGCAAAGAAAAAGCAAGACCGGTGGACGATTCGGCCCAGACGGCAAAAGAACTCGCCAGGGAAAAACAGAACGGCAGTGTAGACAAGGCCAATGCGCTGGGCGGCCGGCTCGCGCGCATGGTGATGGAGGAAGATGTCACGCCTTATTGCGAAGGCAGCGCGTCGGGGCGCATTCAT
>CAUULH010000169.1:0-3548 GCA_963545875.1 uncultured Ethanoligenens sp. | reverse complement strand
GAAACATGGCCCGTCTCGCCGTCTACGGTGACGGATCGAACGCCGGGCAGGGTATCCAGCGCCTGCTTGGCTGTTTTGGCCGTATGGCTGCCGGAAAGCTCATCAATCTCGAAAACGGCATTCTCCATTTTCTCACCCCGGATTTAGTATGCGGAAAAAGGAGGTTTCTATTCGCTTTCGGCCGCTTGACGCGCCGCCCCAAAAGGTGTATTGTACTCATTACAGAAAGGTTTGCAATTACGGGAGTGACCGGATATGAAAAAAATCACAATGTTCAAAATGGAAGGCTGCCCTTACTGCCGCCGCGCTTTTGAATGGATGGACGAGCTGAAAAAGGAGGAGCCGCTTTATGCTTCTCTCGATATCCATGTCATCGACGAAGACCGCGAGCCGGAGACAGCCGGAAAATACGATTATTATTATGTGCCCACTTTTTATGTAGCGGGAAAAAAGCTCCACGAAGGCGCGGCGACCAAAGCCAAGATCAAGGCGGTGTTCGACGCGGCGGTAAAAACCTGAGCGTTACTCGAGAAGATGCCTGCGGAGCAAAGTGAGGATCTTTTTCTCGCGGCGGGAGACCTGCACCTGGGTCATATGCAGGACTTCCGCCGTTTCCGTCTGTGTCCGGCCTTTGAAATATCGGAGCAGGATGAGCAGGCGGTCGTCGGCCGGCAGGCCGCTCAGAGCGTCTTTTAAGGCGATGCGGTCGATAAGGGCGCCCTCGTCGTTTTGCACGGGGATATCGGCCTGCGTTTCTTCATCATCTTCGCGGTCCACCGTCAGCGAGAGCGGGGAAGCGGCCGCTTCGAGCGCCTGCGCGGCTTCGGCGGGTTCCACCTGCATCTCGGCGGCAAGCTCGCCCAGCGTGGGCTCGCGGCAGAGCGCGGCGTTCAGCCTTTCTCTGGCGCGGATGGCTTTCAGAGAAAGTTCCTTGAGCGTGCGGCTGATCTTGACGGGGCCGTCGTCGCGGAAAAGGCGGCGCATCTCGCCCATGATGACCGGCACCGCGTAGGTGGAAAACTGCACGCCGCGCTCTGGGTCGAACCCCGAGACGGCTTTGACCAGCCCCATGCAGCCGGCCTGATAGAGGTCGTCGTATTCGATGCCTTTTCCGGAAAAATGCCGCGCCGCGGCATGAACAAGACCAAGATTGCTTTCGATGATCCGGGTCTGTGCTGCCGCGTCCCCATCTGCCGCGCGGATGAACCACTCGCGGTCGTTGCTTGGAACGGACATGTTCTGTTTCCTCCAGGCGCGACAGACGCGCCGTTTTTGTGCCTTCAATCTTCCGGGCGCGTGTTCAGCTTTTTCTCCATCGCGACCGTGGTGCCGTAGCCGGAGCGGGAGCGCACCCGCAGCTTGTCCATAAAGCTCTGCATCACGGTAAAGCCGAGGCCGGCGCGCTCGCCGCCTTTGCTGGTGGTAAACATCGGCTCCATGGCTTTATGTACGTCCTCAATGCCGCATCCCCGGTCGCGGACGGCGACATAGACGCGGCCGCCCTCGTAGATCCGCACGGTCAGATAGATCGGCCCCAGCCCGTCGCGGTAGCCGTGTACGATGCTGTTTGTCACGGCTTCGGAAACGGCTGTTTTCACATCGGCCAGTTCATCGAGCGTCGGGTCGAGCTGTGCGATGAACGAGGCCACCGCCACGCGGGCGAAACTCTCGTTTACCGAGCGGCTGGGAAATTGCAATTTCATCTCATTGAGCGGTTTCATCCGTCTTGTTTGCACCTCCGTGCGCATTCATGCGTTTTTTCATCCTCATTCGATCCTTGCGAGCTTGTCCAGCCCGGCCAGCCGCATCACTTTGCGGATATGGGAAGATGCGTTTTTGACCAGAACGCTCCCGCCGTATTGCTGCATGGTCCGATACCGTCCCATCACCAGGCCGATGCCGGAGCTGTCCATGAACGTGACGCCGCGGAAATCGAGCGCCAGCGTTTCCGGCTGTGCCCGCTCGATAGAAGTATCGATTTCCTCGCGAATGTTTCGCGCGGCGTGATGATCGATCTCTCCGTCCAGATAAACGGTGAGCATGTGGCCGCCGTTTTCCATTTTGAGTGCCATTCTTTTTCCTCCGCCCGGCTTCTGTGCCGGCCCGGGAAAAAACGTTCCCGGAAAAATAAAAACCCTTATCCTTAAGGATAGGGGTTTTTTGGAAAAATGCAAAGTGAAATTTGTCGAGAAATTTATAAAAATTCAAAAAAACGCATCATAAGCGAAAACGGGCGCGCGCGATACAGCGCATCGGCCCGGCCAGATAGAGCGAGCCGCAGATGAGCAGAACGCCGTCTTCCGGTGTTTTGGCAAGCGCTGTGTCGAGCGCTTTCTCATAGGAGTCGTAAAAAGAGGTATCCGGGCAGAATGCCGAAGCGGCGCGAGCCGTTTCTTCAGAAGCCAGCGCGCGGGGGCTTTGCGGCCGCACGGCCAGAAAATGCGCGGCGAGTGGGGCGATGTTCCCGATGCCCGTGTGATAATCTTTATCTGCCAGCATACCCATGATGACGGTGAGCGGCCTGCCCGAAAGATTCCGTTTCACGGTGTCTTTCAGCGCCGCCGTGCCGGCGGGATTGTGCGCGCCGTCGAGAAGGACGAGCGGTTTTTCATGCAGGCGTTCCATCCGGGCGGGAAACGTCACCTTTGCCATGCCGCGCGCCGCCGTTTCCGGCGGAACGGAAAGGCCGTGCGCGCCAAGTGTCTGCACGGCCTCGAACGCCGTGAGGAAGTTGGCGATCTGGTGCCGCCCGCAGAGCGGGATCGAAAGGGGAAGCCCGCCGTAGGTGAGCTTGGTGCCTTCGATGCTTTCTTTTTCGACGCGGACTTTGGCCAGATCCGGCACGATGAGCCGGTTGCCGCGCTCGGCGGCGATCTTTTGGATGACGTCAAAAGCCTCCGGCACCTGGCCGGGACTGCTCACCGTCACGCCGCCGGGTTTGATGATGCCGCATTTTTCAAAAGCGATCTTGGCGTGCGTATCGCCTAAGATGGCGGTATGGTCGAGCGAAATGGACGTGATGACCGAGACGAGCGGCACGGGAATGAGGTTGGTGGCGTCGAACCGCCCGCCGAGGCCCACTTCCAGCACCACGACGTCGCATTTTTTCTTCAGAAAATAGCGGAAGGCGAGCGCCGTGACGAGCTCGAACTCCGTCGGGTGCTCTTCCTTTTCATTTTTCAGGTACGGCAGAGCGTCTTCGAGCAGGGATGCCAATTCTTCGTGCGCAATCGGCACGCCGTCTATCTGGATGCGCTCACAGAAATCCTCGATATACGGCGAGATATAGAGCCCGGTTCGGCAGCCGGCTTCGCGGAGCGCGGCGGCCGCCGCCGCGCAGGTAGAACCTTTGCCATTCGTGCCGGCCACATGCACGAAACGGAGTTTTTTCTGCGGATCGCCCAAATAGGCGGCCAGCCGGGCGATGCGTGAAAGGCCGGGCCTGCTGCCGAACCGCAGCGTCGCGTGGATATACGCCAGCGCGTCTTCGTAGGTCAATGAAAAACACCTTCAGCCATTTTGCTTTTCTTTCTGTGCGTGGAGGAAGA
>CAUULH010000168.1:0-3552 GCA_963545875.1 uncultured Ethanoligenens sp. | reverse complement strand
GCCGCCGCGCAGGCGGCCAGCGCGTTGAGGATGTTATGCCGCCCCGGGATGTGCAGCAGCACATGGGCGATCTTGCCGCCGTCCCGCAGGATATCGAACGCGATGTGGTGGTTCTCCGTGCCGATGTTCTCCGCCGTATAGCGGTTTCCGGCGCCGAAGCCGAACGTGATCTTCGGCAGGGGAGAATCCTTGACGGCGCGGAGCGTGTTGGCGTCGTCGCCGTTGATGACGAGCTTGCGGCCCGTCTGAGCGGCGAATCGGCCGAAATGGGCGATGAGATTGTCCATCGTCTTGAAATATTCCAGATGGTCGTTGTCGATATTGAGGATGACGGAGACGGCCGGGTGGAGCGTTAAGAACGAATCGTTGAATTCGCAGGCTTCGCAGACCATCCGGCTGCTGCCGCCGATACGGTTGTTGCCGCCGATGAACGGCAGCTTGCCGCCGATGACGGCTGTGGGGTCGAGCCCCGCCGTCACGAAGATCTGGGTCAGCATGCTGGTCGTCGTCGTTTTGCCGTGCGTGCCGGAGACGGCGTAAGTATCCGGATAATGGCGGCTGAGCAGGCCGAGCAGCTCCGCCCGGCTGTAAAGCGGGATGCGCCGCTCGCGGGCGGCGTGCATCTCCGGGTTGTCTTCATGTACGGCGGCGGTATAGATCACCATTTCGGCGTCTCCGAGGTTTTCCGCCCGATGCCCCATCTGCACCGGGATGCCGAGCTTCCGTATCTGCTCGAGTGTGTCGGATTCATTGTTGTCCGACCCGGTGAGCGCGTAGCCCTCGCGGTGCAGGATGCCGGCGAGAGCGCTCATGCCCGAGCCCCCGATGCCGATAAAATGGATACGTTTCACTTTTTCCAGAATTTGATCATCCACGTTCAAACTGACCCCTCTCAAAACAGCTGCTTATGTCCAAGGCGCTTCCCGCCGGGAAAAACAGCTCACTTCCTGCCTATTATACGTCCAACCCCGCAAAAAATAAACCGTTTTTGTGCGGAAACCCGCCTGCCGGAGAAAAATGTATAAGCGGTCTCTTTTTGTATCAGACTAAGAAAAGAGGAAATTTATTCCTGAATCCGCTGCCCGGCAGTTACATCGTTCATTCTTTTCCGGCTCTTTGCCGGCAAGATCTTAGGAGGATTTACCGTGACCATCACCGAGAGCAAAATCCGGAAACTTTTCCCCGATGGAAAAGTGCGCGCCATCGTATCCATCATTTTAGACGGCCAGTTCGCCGTGCATGATCTCAAAGTCATCGACGGTGTGGAGCGCACCTTCGTCGCCATGCCGAACCGCCGCTCGGAGGATGGGCGCTTTCAGGATATCGTGCATCCGATCTCCACCGAGGCCCGTTCGCTCATCGAGAACGCCATTCTGGAGAAATACGAGGAAGCCCTCAGAGAAGCTCAGGAAGAAAAAGAGCCGCTCGACGGCGGGGAAACTTCCGCTATTTGACGCGCATACCGCTTTGATAAGGCCGCCGAGCCTGATGCAAACAAGCGGGCCCTTCCGTGGGATGGAATCTTTCATCCAGCGAAGGGTCCGTTTTTTTTAACGTAAATTTCCAAAAAAAGAATTGAATGTTTCCTCCGGGAGAGGTAAAAACCGGAGTGAGGCCGTTTGCTGAAAACGAGCGGTCGAATCTTGGGGGAAACAGGCGGATGAAGACTTTTTGGGCGCACAGCGGAAAGGATTCGGGCAGCGAAGGCCAGCTCCTGCGGGAGCACCTTCGCTCCGTTTCTTCGCTGTGCGCTTCTTTTTTCCGCGCGCCGGGCCTTCAAAAGACCGCCGCGCTCCTCGGGCTTTATCACGACGCCGGCAAGTATAAAAAAGAGGTCCAGCGCCATATCTGTCAAAACACGGCGGAGCACATCGATCACGCCACCCTCGGCGGGCAGCTTTTGGCCCGCCGGTGCCCGCCGGTGCTGGCCCCGCTTTACGCGGAACCGATCTTCGGGCATCACGGCGGCATACCGGACGGCGTCGCAGGCGGAGGAACACCGGGCCGCAGCATGGAGATGCGCCTGAAAGACCCGGTCTCGCCCGAGGCGGAAACCGATTTCTACGCCGATACCGGCGAGCTCCGCGCGCCGCTCGATGTGCCCAAGCTCGCGATCCGGCCGGGCGGTACGGTGGGCATGCAGCTCTATCTCACGGTCCGGATGTTCCATTCCGCGCTGGTGGATGCCGATTCTCTCGATACGGAACGTTTTTACAAGCCCGAGCAGGCTGCCCTGCGCGGCAAACGGCCGCCTTTTGCGAGCCTGCTGCCGCGCTACGACGCTCATATGGCGTCTCTCCGGCAAAAAAGCAAAAGCCCGATGTCGCCCGTCCGGGAAAAGATCCAAAAAGCCTGCCTTTCCGCGGCGGCCGGGCCGCAGGGCTTTTATACGCTCAGCGTGCCCACTGGCGGCGGCAAAACACTTTCCTCGCTCGGGTTCGCGCTCTGCCATGCCAAAGCCCACCCCAACTTGCGCCGCGTCGTGTATGCCATTCCGTTCACCAGTATCATCGAGCAGAATGCCGCGGTCTTCCGCGAAGCGCTTGGCAGCGACGCCGTGCTCGAGCATCACAGCGCCGTGACGCTGCCGGAAGAGGGCACTGAAACGGACCTCGCCGCCGAAAACTGGGACGCCCCGGTCGTCGTCACGACGAACGTCCAGCTTTTCGAGTCGATCTTTTCCAATAAGCCCTCAAAGAGCCGGAAACTGCACAATCTTCAGGATTCCGTTATCATTCTGGACGAAATGCAGGCCCTGCCGGATACCGTCCTGAAGCCCTGTCTGGCGGCTTTGCACGCGCTGACGGACGATTTCGGCGCGACAGTCGTCGTCTGCACGGCCACTCAGCCGGATTATCGAAACGTGTGGGACGAAGCGCCGCCCGTTCGGGAGATCATGCCCGATCCGGCGGCGCTTTTTGACGCCATGCGCCGCACGCGCACCCGCCCGCTTGGTCCGCTGGCCGACGATGCGCTCCTGCCGCGGCTTCTGGCGGAAAAGCAGGTGCTCTGTATCGTCAACAGCCGCGCGCAGGCACAGTCGCTGGCGAAGCGTCTCGGAGGGGAGGCCGCGGGGGCTTATCACCTGAGCACGATGATGTGCCCGGAGCACCGCACGCAGAAACTGGCCCGCATCCGCGGCCTGCTTGCGGGCGGCGCGGTCTGCCGCGTGATCTCCACGTCGCTCATCGAAGCCGGTGTGGATGTCGATTTTCCCGTCGTCTACCGCGCGGCGGCCGGGCTCGATTCCATCGCGCAGGCGGCGGGCCGGTGCAATCGGAACGGCCGCGTCCGCGAAGCGCCCGTCTATGTGTTCGAGCCGCAGGGATGGCCCACGCCGCCGGAAGTGAAGCGCCTCAGCGCCGTCGCGCTCCGCGAAGTCGCCCCAAAATATGAGGAGATGCTCAGCCGGGAGGCGCTGAAGGATTATTTCGCCCTGCGTTTCTCTGCCGGAGCCGAGCTGGATAAGGCCGGCGTGCTGAAAGCCGTAAACCGCGCCGCCGGTACGCTCAAATTCCCGTTTGCCGCTATCGCGCGGGATTTTGAAGTCAT
>CAUULH010000167.1:0-3563 GCA_963545875.1 uncultured Ethanoligenens sp. | reverse complement strand
GGGACGATGAAACGGCCGCCGTCAAGCGGAATTTGAATGTGGCCGTCGATATCCTCGTCGTCGGTATCGCGCTCTGCCCGCCGCTCGTGCTGGTGAATCTCGTTCACCCGACGTTTGGCGCGGCCGTTCTTTTGATGGCCGCTTATCAGGCGGTCCTGCTTGCCGTTTCCGCATTTCTGCTTTTTGCGGAGGGGCCGTCGCTCTTTTACGGCCCGAGCGAAAAAAAGCGGCCGTCCGGCCGCTGAAGATCCATCAGGTTTTGTGCTCGGCTTTTTGCTTTTGCCCAAACTTGTGGGAAAACGTGTATTTGAGCAAAATGGGCGTGATGAGCGTGGTGAGCAGAACGACGAGGATCGTCGGCAAAAAGACTTCTTGGCTGATGACGTGCTGGGAAAGGCCGATGTTGGCTGTGATGATGGCGACTTCGCCGCGCGAGACCATGCCGGTGCCGATCTGAAGGGATTCCTGCGTGCTCATGCGGAACAGGCGGGCGGCGGCGCCGCATCCGAGTATTTTGCCGGCTACGGCGACGATGAACATAACGGCCGTTATCCAGATGATCTTGGCGTCAAAGCCGTTCACCTGCGCTTCCAGCCCCACGCTTCCAAAAAAGATGGGGGAAAGAAAGCCGGAGGAAATGGCCCGTACACTGCGTTTCAGATATTCTTTCTGGCGGAACTGAGACACGAGCAGCCCAAAAAGATAGGAACCGGTGATGGCCGCGATACCAGCGGATTCCGCCGCGCAGGCGCTGAGGAAAGCGAGCGCGAGGACGAACGTCAGCAGCGTCTTGCCCGGCACCATCCGTTCCGTCAGGTAAAAATGGCCGAGCAGGCGGGGCAGGAATAAGATCAGGACCGCAAAGACGGCGCAGAACGCGAAGATGCCCAAAAGCGTGAAGGCGAGCGCGTTTCCGTTTCCCTTTTTGAGCGCGAGCAGGACGGAGAGGGCGATCAGACCGAGGATATCGTCCACGACTGCCGCGCCGAGGATGTTCGTTCCTACCCGTGTGTTGAGCTTTCCCAGTTCCGTAAGGGTCTCCACCGTGATGCTCACGCTCGTCGCCGTAAGGATGACACCTATGAACAGGTTTTCGAGGCTGTTTGAGAAAAAAAGGAAGGCGCTCAGCGTGCCGAGCACCAGCGGGATCAGGATGCCGCTGACGGCGATGGTAAAAGCGGAGGTTCCGGCTTTTTTCAGCCGTCCGATGTCGGTCTCCATCCCGGCTAAAAACATGAGCAAAATGACGCCGAGATTCGCTAAAAGGCGGATGCTGTCGTCGTATGGCACCCAGCGCAGGACCATCGGGCCGAGAACGACCCCGGCGATCAAGGCGCCCAATACGCCGGGCATTTTGGCCTTTTGGCTCAGTAAGCCGCCGATCTTCGTCGCTGCGAGCAGCAGGGCGATCTCAAATAACGTTTTTACCATTTGCTTTTCTCCTGTGGCGCTCCGGATCGATAAAAAAGGCGGGAAGCCCGAATCGGACTTCCCACCCAAGAAGCAAATTCTTGAAACGGCTCGCGCCGCCAACCGTATGGTCTGCTTATCTGTTCTATTTTATGAAAAAGCTCAGGAATTTTTCGTTTTTTCTTCGGCTTCGCGCTTGGAACGTTCGCGTATGGCGACACGGCGCACTTTACCGCTGCTCGTCTTCGGCAGCTCGTCCAAAAATTCGACGATGCGCGGATACTTATACGGCGCGGTCTGATGTTTTACGAAATCCTGGAGCTCTTTGGCCAGCGCGTCGGAAGGCTTGTAGCTGCTGGTGAGGACGATGCTGGCCTTCACCACCTGCCCGCGGATCAGATCGGGCGCGCTGGTCACGGCGCATTCGCGCACGGCGGGATGCTCCATGAGGACGCTCTCAATCTCGAACGGCCCGATGCGGTAGCCGGAGGATTTGATCAGGTCGTCCGTGCGTCCGACATACCAGTAATAGCCGTCCTCATCACGCCAGGCCGTGTCGCCGGTATGATAGTAGCCGTTCCGGTTGGCCTGCGTGTTCCGTTCCGGATTCCGATAGTATTCGACGAACAGGCCCGTCGGGCGTCCGTGCGAAATGTCGACGGCGATCTCGCCGACCTTGCCGTCCGGCACGGGCTTGTCGTTCTCATCCACCAGCGTGATGGGATAGAGCGGCGTCGGTCTGCCCATCGAGCCGGGCTTCGGAGTCATACCGCGCAGGTTGGCGAGCATGACGGAGCTTTCCGTCTGCCCGAATCCTTCCATGAGCGGAACGCCGGTATATTCGGTGAAGCGCCGGTAGACTTCGGCGTTGAGCGCCTCGCCGGCGATGGTGGCGTGATGGATGGAAGAAAGGTCGTGGCCGGACATGCCTTCTTTGATGAAGAAGCGGTAGACCGTAGGCGGCGCGCAGAAAGTCGTGATGTGATATTTCTCGATCTTTTCGAGCAGCTTGTCCGGTTTGAAGCGAAGAAAATCATAGACGAAGATCGGCGCCTCCATGATCCACTGGCCGTAGATACGGCCCCAGGAAGCCTTGGCCCAGCCGGTCTCGGCCGCGGTCAGATGGAGCCCTTCCGGTTCGACGCACTGCCAGTGCTTGGCGGTGATGATATGTCCGATCGGATACGAATGGTCGTGCAGCACCATTTTCGGCATATCCGTCGTGCCGGAAGTGAAATAGATGAGCAGCGGGTCGTGCACGCTGTGGCCGGAGGGACGCGGAAAATGCTCGGAAGCCGCGTTCACGCCCTCGTCAAAGGAGAGCCAGCCGGGCCGTTCTCCTTTTGCCAGGATCTTGATGCCCATCTCCGGGACCATGCGCTGTGCTTTGTCCACAGAGTCGGCGATCTCGCCGTCCGGCGTGCAGAGAGTGGCTTTGACATCGGCCGCGCGGAAACGGTACTCGAGGTCTTTCCACGTCAGCTGTACCGTGGCGGGGATGGCGATCGCTCCGATCTTGTGCAAGGCCAAGACCGACACCCAGTAGGAATAATGCCGTTTCAGAACGAGCATGACCTTGTCGCCTTTGCGGATGCCGAGGCCGGTGAAAAAGTTTGCCGCTTTTTCACTCAGGCGTGACATCTCCGAAAAAGTGAATGTGCGCTCTTCTCCATTATCGTTGCACCAGACGAGCGCGCGTTTATCCGGGCAGAGACGACCCAGACGGTCTACGATATCGTAAGCGAAATTGAAATCAGCCGGTACTTTCACCTTGAACGTTTTTAACAGGCCCTGGTCATCATAGGTCTCTTCAACATAGTCTTTGTGAATGCCTAAAAACATGAATGATCCTCCCGTGACGCATAAAAAACCGTACCGCCTTATTGCGCGTACGGCTCAAAACGGTTTCCGGTACGTTTGCTGAAAATCCGCGTGCGTCATCTTTTGCCTAAAACAGACAGACTTATTTTAACAAACAACCGTCTGCTTGTCAACGCCGTGTCACGTATGGCTTTCCGTTTTCTCTTCTTATGCGAAAAGCTTGAAGAGAATCCGCTTCAAGACGGCAGATGACGCTTTTTATCCTATTAATAAGGAAATGAAAAGCGAAGAATGTTTTTCTTTTTTCTCCATGTCAAAAAAGAAAAACAGGT
>CAUULH010000166.1:0-3583 GCA_963545875.1 uncultured Ethanoligenens sp. | reverse complement strand
GAGCGTGCCCAGATAGACGGGCGGGTCTTCGCGCGAAAGCATAAAAAGATGGAAGTTCTCCGGCATGGACCGGATGAAAAATTCAAAGCTGCGCAGCAGTGCCGCATCTTGCATCAGATGGACGTCGTCGAGCACCAGATAGCAGTCGTCGTCACCGGACAGCCGGTTGATAAGCATGATGAGCAAGTCTTCCATGTGCGCGGGGTCCGGATTGGCACGAATCAGCTCCAAAAACGCGCGGTCGGTCCCCAAAAACGTATCGACCGCCTGTGTAAAATAAAGCCAGAAGGAAAAAACGTCGACGTTGGTGGAATCCAGAGACAGCCAGCCCACGCGCTTTAGCCCCGTTTCGCACAAAAAAGAGGAAAGCAGCGTCGTCTTTCCCGTGCCCGCCCCGCCGCGCACGAACACCACGCTCATGTCGGCACAGCGGGCAAGCTGTGTGAACAAGCTTTGGCGGACGATGTAGTTTTTCCTTGGGGAAGGGATCTTCAGTTTTGTCGAAAGCAGGGGCGTAGCCGGCGTCAAACCCATTGGGATATCCTCTTTTCGTGATGGGATATCCTCATTCTATCCCTGCCGCGGGTGTTTGGCAAGCGGCGCGGCTTCCGGGTCTCTTGACATACATCCGCCGCAGGAGGATGCAGGAGACCAGAAACAGCACCAGTGAAAAACCAAATGGATACAAAGCGGAACCGCTGCGGCTCCATGCGTCGCCGTTTTGCAGCGCTTTCGCGAAATCCATCACCTGCTTTTGCGGCAGCAGAGAGATCAGAGCGTCCATCACCGCGTTCTTTTTTGTGAAGGAATAGAAACTGCCGGCGAGCACCGAAGCCAGCACCGTGACCGCACTGCCCAGCATATCGGCGTTATCGGGTTTTGAGATCAGCGTATGCAGGAACAGGGAGAAGGAGATCCCGAGAAAACCGAGCAGCGCCATCAGCCCGGCATATTGGCCAAGAGAAAAGCCGATCTTCCAGCCGCCCGCTTTTAAAACACAGAGCAGTAAAAATTCGGGCAGCAGCAGGGAAAAGCAGTAGACGCAGTGCGCCGCCAGATACGACGATAACGGCGCCGGAGAAGCGGCGATGCGCCGCAGCTGGCCCTGCTCCTTATCTTCCGCAAAGGCGAAAAGGTTGGAAAAAGAGGCCATCAGCAGAAACATCATCATAAAGCCGATGATGTTTTCTCCTACGCTGCGCTGATCTTCGCTGGAAGGCACCCGCGCGTTCGGATTCGCTAGCAGAAGCAGCACCATTTTCTTAAAGCTGCTGCCGCGAAGGGTATCGACCCGATACGTTCCATCCGCTTCTAGCGTGACGCTGGCGTCATATTTCTGACAGATAAAATCGGAAAGCGGCGGCTTTTTGGCTCTGACCGTGATCTCGAGGTCTTTCGTGCTTTTCGGAACCGTCTGCGAGGCGCTTGTCCGGATCCACACGATATGCCCTTTGACCTGCTGTTCCCCGGTGATATAGACCGCCAGCAGGATGGAGCCCAATGTGATCAGCGTCATGACGATCGTCGGGGCCACGCGGGGAAGCGTGCGCAGATAATCGGTCTTAAGCACATTCAGAAAGGTTTTCATAGGTAATCCTCCGTTTTGAAGAACAGACGGCAGCCCAGGACGAGCAGGGCCGAAAGGGCGGAAGCGGTGAGAAACACCGGTAGAAAATACCGGGCATCATGGTCACAGGAAAGCGCAAAAAAGGCGTTGTTGAGCCATTTTGCCGGAGAAAGGCTGGAAATGAACGCCAGCGTATCCCCCAGACCGTCCAGCGAAAAAAACGAGCCGCCCAGCATACACATCAGACTGACGACGGTGCTCAGAAGCATGCTGGTCGTTTCTTCCGTGTGAAAAACGCAGCAGAAAAACACGCCGAGCGCCGCCGCCGCAAATTCAATAGGCGCCATGAGCAGGATGAAAAGCACCGGCCGGTTGCCAAGCGTGACGTGCAGCGCCGGGCAGAGCACCGCCAGAAGCAGGACATGCAGGATATAGTCGAACAGGAACGACGCAAGGATCTTGGAAAAATAGATGGGGAACGCGCCGACCGGCGAATAGATGATGCGCAGGTTGGGCAGCTTGATATCCCGTTCCATAAAACAGTTTGAAGCGGTCATGGCGCCGCTCAGCATCCCATAGACGAGCAAAGTGACCGCATAATATTGATAGGCGTTCCTGCTGTCGGCATACCGCCCGCCCGAAAGATAGCCCATGATCAAAATAAGCAGCGCGGCAAACAGGGTATTATAGCCGATCAGGACCGGGTTCTTGAACAAATTGGCCAGATCCATCCTGAAAACAGCGAAAAATCGGCGCATGTGGCTCTCCTCCTTATCAGTCGCGTAATTTACGGCCCGTCAGCTTCAAAAACACCATTTCCAGACTGGCGGATTCGCTCGTGATGTTGCGGATCTTTTCGCCGCGGTTGGAAAGCAACGCGATGATGCGGTCCAGATTTTCGATCCCCTTCAGCGACGTGATCTCAAAGGTATCCCCGTCGGTGTGCACCGCCTTGACGCCCTCGACCGAATAGAACGCGTCATCGGGCACTTTTCCAGCTTCTTCCACCTGGATGATATAGCGCTTTTCATTTTCGATCTCTTTTTTCAGGCTTTCTTTGGTGCCCTCGGCGATGATCGCGCCGTGATCCATAATGATGATGCGGGAAGAAATCGCCTCGACCTCTTCCATGTAATGGGTGGTATAGATCACCGTCATGCCGTTTTCGCGCAGCGTGCGGATGGCATCCAGAATGTGGTTCCGGCTCTGCGGGTCGATCCCGACGGTCGGTTCATCCATAATGACCAGGTCGGGATGATGCGCGATGGCGCAGGCGATATTGAGCCGCCGTTTCATGCCGCCTGAAAACGTTTTCACTTTGTCGCGGCAGCGGTCGGCAAGCCCCGCGAAAGTCAGCGCTTCTTCCACGGCCTGATTGAGCTTCTCCCCATGCAGGCCGTACAAAGAAGCAAAGAAACGCAGGTTGCGTTCGGCGCTCAGCTGTTCATACAGTGCGAGATCCTGCGGAACGATGCCAAGCCTTTGCTTGTAACTGCGCAGATGACGGCCGACAGGTTTCCCTTCGAACCGGATCTCTCCGCTGTCCGCGGCCAGCGCCGCCGTGAGAATATTGATCGTCGTGCTCTTGCCCGCTCCGTTCGGTCCCAGGATGCAGAGCACCTCTCCTTTGAAAACATCGAACGTCAGTGAGCGCAGCACCTGCTTTTCGCCGAACCGCTTGCTCAGATTTTTGACGGTCATGATCTTTTCCATGTGAATCATCTCCCGCTTTCCATCATACCCGTCCCGCTCCTTTTACACATCAACCATTCGGCTGACAAGGCGGTTGATTTTTGCGGTTATGGCGTATCTTTTCGCCTGCCGATCGTTCCCGGAAAACAAAAAAGGAACCCGCACCTTTCGGTGCGGGCTTCTTTGCTGATGCGTGGATTTACAGCGCGGCGCGGATCGCGTCGCCCATCTCCACGGTGTTCACGACTTTGGCGCTGCCGCCCACACCTGCGATATCCGGCGTGCGGTAGCCTTTTTTGAGCACCGACAGCACGGCGCCGTCGA
>CAUULH010000165.1:0-3612 GCA_963545875.1 uncultured Ethanoligenens sp. | reverse complement strand
TGTCCGATAAAAAGGACCGGGCGGCAAATGACGCCCGGTCCTTTTTATCGGAATTTTCTTTTTTCGAAAAGACGTTACATCCTCATGGCCGTTCGGGTCTCGGCAGAGTCCCTTCACATTTTCCACGCGGTTTTCCACAAGGAAAACCGCGTGTTTCGGGCGTTTACGCCCTTTTCTGTGGAAAATCAAAAGGCTTTCTGTCGAAAATTCATGCCCGCGTTCCGATGGACATCATCTCAATCGTGGCGTTTTTCGGCGATCTCCTGCTGGATATCTTTTAAGAAAACATCCAGCGTCTGCGTTCCCCGGTCGCCTTCGCGTGCGCGGACCGAGACATTGCCGTCCGCGGCTTCGCGGTCGCCGACCACCAGCATATACGGGATCTTTTCCATCTGAGCTTCGCGGATGCGATACCCGATCTTCTCACCGCGGAGATCGGCGGTGGCACGGATGCCGGCCGCTTTCAGCTTTTCACAGACCTCTTTGGCGTAGCCTTCCTGCTTTTCGGAGATCGGCAGCACACGGGCCTGCTCGGGCGAGAGCCAGACAGGCAGCGCACCCGCGTATTTTTCGATGAGGAGCGCCAGCGTGCGCTCATAGCAGCCGATGGAGGTGCGGTGGATAACGTAAGGATATTTTTCCTGTCCGTCCGCATCCGTATATTTCATCCCGAAGCGTTTGGCAAGCTGGAAATCGATCTGGATCGTGATGAGCGTATCCTCTTTGCCGAAGACGTTGCGGATCTGGATATCCAGCTTCGGGCCGTAGAAAGCCGCTTCGCCGACCGCCTCGACGTATTTGCTCTTCAGATCGTCCAGGATGCCGCGCATGCGGTCCTGCACTTCTTCCCATTGCTCGCGGGTGCCGATATATTTTGCGCGGTCGTTTTAAAACCATTTGGAAAAAACAAAAGAGACCTCCCCCTCGAGGCCGAGCGTTTTTAGAAATAAGTTTGGGAGATAGAGGCACTGGCGGAACTCGTCTTCGAGCTGATCCGGGCGGCAGGCGAGGTGGCCTTCCGAAATGGTGAACTGGCGCACACGGATAAGGCCGTGCATCTCGCCGGAAGCCTCGTTGCGGAAAAGCGTGGAAGTCTCGTTCAGCCGCATGGGCAGATCGCGGTAGCTGCGCTTTTTGTTGAGGTAGACCTGGAACTGGAACGGGCAGGTCATCGGACGAAGGGCAAAAACTTCTTCGTCTTTGTTCTCATCACCTAAAACGAACATGCCGTCGCGGTAATGATCCCAGTGACCGGAGATCTTATACAGCTCTTTTTTGGCCAGAAACGGCGTTTTGGTGAGCAGATAGCCGCGCTTTTCCTCTTCGTCTTCCACGAAACGCTCGAGGATCTGGAGCACACGCGCGCCTTTCGGCAGCATGATGGGCAGGCCCTGACCGATATAATCCACCGTGGTGAAAAAGCCCAGCTCGCGGCCGATCTTATTGTGGTCGCGCTTTTTGGCTTCTTCCTGCATCGCAAGATACGCTTCCAGCTCGGAAGCTTTCGGGAAAGCCGTGCCATACACGCGGCGAAGCATCTTGTTCTTGGCATCGCCGCGCCAATAGGCGGCCGTGCTCGAAGTCAGTTTAAAAGCTTTGACGCGGCCGGTATCCGGCAGATGCGGGCCCGCGCAGAGCTCCACAAAATCACCCTGCTGATAGAAGGAGATGGGCTCGCCTTTGCCGGCGTGCTCTTTAATGAGCTCCACCTTATACGGCTCGCCTTTTTCCGTGACGAGTTTGACCGCATCGTCCGCCGGGAGCGTGAAGCGCTTGATCGGAAGCGCCTCTTTGACGATCTTCTTCATCTCGGCTTCGATCTTGGCCAGTTCTTCCGCCGTGAAAGAGATCTCTGTATCGAAATCGTAATAGAAACCATCCTCGATGGCCGGGCCGATGGTCAGCTTGACTTCCGGATGCAGACGCTTGACCGCCTGTGCCATGATGTGCGAAGCCGTGTGGTTGAACGCGCGCTTGCCATCCGGGTCGTCGAACGTGAGCAGCTCGACCTTATCGCCGTCGTGCAGCTCGTCCCTCAGGTCGCGGACTTTTCCGTTGACGCGCGCGGCGCAGACCGCCCGATAGAGCCCGGCTCCCAGCTCTTTTGCCAGTGCGAGTGCGGTCTCCCCCTCGGCAACGGCCCGCACGCTTCCGTCTTTCAATGTGATGTTCGGCATCTCGATATCCTCCCGATGTCGCCGCTTTCAGCTGAAAAGGGCGGACCCGCGGCGCAAAAAAGCCCCGCCCCTTCTACAGAAAAGGGGTGAGGCAAACGTCCCACGGTTCCACCCTTATTGCATTTCTACACGAAAATGCCGCTTGTTTGCCGATAACGGAGCGACCCGTCACATCCTGCGGCGGGAAACCCGCCATTGGGTGCGCACTCCGGGGTGGTGTTCACCAGCCAAAAAAACGGGCGCTCTCAGCACCTGCCCCGCGGCAGGGCGCCTTTCTCTGAGTCTTTCCGGTTCCGGCTACTGTCCCCTTCAACGCTTTGGTTGTAGTGTAACACCGGCCGGCCTTTCTGTCAAGAGAAAAAAAGCAGAGCACGCTTTTCACCGCTCTGCCTTCCCGGCTATCGCCGGCTCAATCATCCGTCCTGATGCCAAATAACAGGCGAAACAGCCCTTTCAAAAAACCCGGGCTTTTCCAGACGACCACTTTCATCTCCGAACCCTCCGTATGTAAATCGGTTTTCGGCAAAGCAGAGCGTCAGCATCTGAAGCAAAGGATGCCCAGCAAGATCAGCGTGGCCGCCAAGAGCACGACCACGATGCCCTCGGGCAGAAGAAATGCCAATAAGACGCCCAGGCCGAGAAATACCGCGGCCAAAGCCTTTGCTCCCTGTCTGTTCATCTGCCTCATCCCGCCCAGACGGTGTTCTGCCTCCGCATCTTTTGGTGCGGTTTCCGGATATCCTGCCGTCACTCTCAATCTATGCGGGAAAAAGGAAAAGCGTTCACATCGGGCAGATGAAAATCAACAGCGCGCCGCGGCGGACGGAGATCACCGCCTCATCTTCCTTGAACTCGTTGCTCACGCCGACGGGGTCGGACGGCTTCAGGCAGGCATCTTCAAGGCCATAGCACATGCCGCTCTCGGAAACGCCCGCCGCTTCCCCGCCGAAAGGAAAAACGGATACATAGCTGTTTTCTCTTTTTTTCAGGCGCAGAACACCGTTTTTTATCAGAAAAGCTTCCATGCCGCCGTCCGCCAAAGAAGCGGAAGCGCCGTGCTCCCTCAAAAAAAGCAGGGTGCAGAGGTTGGCGAACGCATGGTCGGGCCTTCCGCCCCACGCGCCGAGCAGTAAAAACGAACGGAACCCCATCGCCAGAGCGCGCTTTGCCGCCAGCATCGTATCCGTATCGTCTTTCTGCGCGGGGAACTTTTCCACCGGCACGTTTTCAGGCCGCTTTTGGATCGAATCCAGATCGCCCATCACTAAGTCGGGCGTCACGCCGAGGCGCGCGGCGTTATCCGCGCCGCCGTCCGCACAGAGGATGAAATCATCCGCGCGAAGGCGCTTTTTCAGCGCGGGAACATTTTCCATCGGCCCGGCCGCGATGAGCAGGCATCGTTTCATTTTTTCCATTCCCAATCCCGGATCTCCTT
>CAUULH010000164.1:0-3624 GCA_963545875.1 uncultured Ethanoligenens sp. | reverse complement strand
TCCGCTTTTTGCTCAAAGCCTTTCCCCTTTGCCCGGCGCGGCGCGGTTGCGCAGAAGATCGAGATAATCCTGCAGAATGATGGTGGCGGCGGCCGCGTCGATGCGGTTTTTGCGTTTTCTGCCGCGCGTGTTGGTGGCGTTGAAATAGACCTGCGCACTCAGGGTCGTTCGCCGCTCGTCGAAGAGCACGACCGGCACGCCGCAGGCTTTTTCGAGCGCGGCGGCGAATGCCTGCGATTTTTCCGCCCGCGGGCCGAGCGTGCCGTTCATGTTTTTCGGCAGGCCGACGACCACGCGTTCCGCGCCCAGCTTTTTGACCTGCTCGGCCGTTTTAGCCAGAATCTGCGCCTCGTCCGTCTCATGCAATACGCAGACCGGGCTCGCCAGAAACGCCGACGGGTCCGAGACCGCGATGCCGGTGCGCGCGTCGCCGTAATCGACACCCATCACTTTCATGCTTTTGTCCCTTTTTTCCACCAGGTCTGCCTGGCAAAGGTGGAAAGGCCGCCGTCGAGATGGGAGGCGTCGTTCTCCAATTTGAGCTCCGCGCCGCCGTCGTCCGCATAATCGACGATGCTGACGGCCGTATTGTCGCACCAGGCAACGTCGTTCAGCCGTTCGATGGGCCAGCCGTGCACCCTGCAGAGATAATTGCGGATGGCGCACCCGTGCGACACGATGCCCACCGTTTTGCCCGGATGCCGGGCCGCGATGGCGCCCACGGCCCGCCACATGCGCTCATAGACATGGCGCATCGGTTCGCCGCCCTCGGGCGCGAAATCCCACGGATGATTTTCCCACGCGTCGTTGTCTTTGGGGAAAAGCTCGGCCATTCTGCCCCAGGGATTCCCTTCCCAGCAGCCGCCGTCGATCTCCATCAGGTCTTTATCGGTAAAGATCGGCAGATGCTCGGTGCTGTTCACCGCTTCCGCCGTTTTATAAGCGCGCCTGAGCGGGCTCGAATACAGCGCGTCGAGGTGGATGGCGGAAAAACGCTCCGCCAGGCGGACAAGCTGTTTTCTGCCCATCTCGCTCACGTCGGCGTCGATATGTCCCTGAAAGATGCGCTTACGGTTGCCTTCGGCTTCCGCGTGGCGCACAAGATAGATGCGTGTCATAAAAAGCCCTTTCTATGCATTCGGCCGGACCTGGCCGACCAAGTCGCCGATCTGCGCGATATGGTTCTCCGCCAGATAGGCCGCCAGCCCGTCGCGGATCTTCAGCATGGCATACGGGTCGGTGAACGTCGCGGTGCCGACTTCTACGGCGCTCGCGCCCGCTAAGAGCATCTGTACGGCATCCTCCCAGGTGCTGATGCCGCCGATGCCGATGACCGGAATCTTTACCGCCTTGGCCGCCTGCCACACGCACCGGAGCGCCACCGGGAACACCGCCGGGCCGGAAAGCCCGCCGACGTTGTTGGAAAGGATGGGCCGGCGCGTGCGGACATCGATGCGCATGCCCAGCAGGGTGTTGATGAGCGAAACGGCGTCCGCGCCCGCAGCCTCGACAGCCTTCGCGATGACGGCGATATCCGTCACGTTCGGCGAGAGCTTGACGCACAGCGGCTTTTTCCACACGGCGCGCACGGCCTTCGTCACCTCGGCGGCGGCGGCACAGTCCACGCCGAACGCCATGCCGCCCGTCTTGACATTCGGGCAGGAGATGTTCACTTCCACCATATCGACGGCCGTATCCGCCAGCTTTTCCGCCACGGCGGCGTAGGCTTTCGGCGTATCGCCCGCGATGTTGCAGATGAGCCTTGTGCCCTGCTTTTCCAAAAACGGCAGGTCGTCTTTTAAAAAGGCGTCCACGCCGGGATTCTGAAGCCCCACGCAGTTGAGCATGCCGGCCGGCGTCTCCGCCACGCGCGGCGGCGGGTTGCCAAGGCGCGGCTTTGCCGTCATGCCTTTGAGCGCGATGCCGCCGAGCTCCGAGAGCTTGAACACTTTCGCATACTCGCGCCCGAACCCGAACGTTCCGCTCGCCGCGATGACGGGATTGCGAAACCGCACCCCGGCGACATCCACCGCCAGCGCTTCGTTTTCCCCATTTTCTGAAGAAACGGTTGAAAACTTCTCCATGCCGTTCACCACACGATCTTGCCCGCGTCAAAGACGGGGCCGTTTTTGCAGACGTGCCAATAAGCCACGCCGCCGTCCGCTTTGACGGGAATGGCACAGGAAAGGCACGCGCCCACACCGCAGGCCATGCGCGCTTCCATCGAAACGAAACAGGGAATCTTCCGCGCCGCGGCCGTCTGTGCCACCGCCTTGAGCATCGGGCGCGGCCCGCAGGCGAAGATCACGCCGCAGGGCGCAGAATCCAGCCGCTTTTCAAGGTACGGCGTCACCACGCCTTTTCCGCCCTCGGTGCCGTCTTCGGTCACGACGGTGACGGAAGCGCCGATGCGGGCAAAATCGTCTTTTAAGATCACGTTGTTCTTACTGCGGAAACCGAGTATGGCGTCCGCGTGCCCGGCGAACGGCTTTGCGGCCTCCAAAAGCGGAGGCACGCCGATCCCGCCGCCGACGAATACGGCCGGGCGGTCGGTCCTGCCGAGATAAAATCCGTTCCCAAGCGGGCCGAGCAGATCCATCGTCTCGCCGGGGCGGATGCCCGCCAGCACGCGCGTGCCCGCACCGCGCTCTTGAAAGACCAGGCGCAGGCGACCGTTCGCCCGGTCGATCTCACAGATGCTGATCGGGCGGCGGAGCGTGAAGCCCGCGCACCGCACGCCGACGAACTGCCCGGGCCGAGCCTCCGCCGCCTGCGGCGCGGCCAGCCAGACATCATGGATGCCCGCGGCGGGATTTTCTTTGGAAAGCACCGGGCAGGGATATGCCGAGATCGTCATCAGCGCGCCTCCTTTTCACCGGCGGGGAAACCGCCGGCTCAGTTCTTCTTTTTTCCCGCGTCGAGCGTGGCGATATCCACCAGCGGCACATCCGCCATGCTCTTTTTATTTTCAAGGCAGCTCGCCAGCGCGTTGGCCGTATCGAGCGCCGTGAGGCAGGGGATGGAGCGCTCCACCGTTTTGCGGCGGATGCGCACATCGTCGAGCTGGGGCGCGCGGCCCGTCGTCGCCGTGGAGATCATGAGGTCCACTTTGCCGCTCTCGAGCATCGTATGGATGTTCGGCTCCGGCTCGCCGAGCTTGCGCACCACGTTCGTCGCCACCATGTTGCGGTTGAGCGTAGCCGCCGTGCCCGCCGTGGCATAGAGCGTATAGCCGAGCTTGGCGTAGCGCTCCGCGATGGGCACGATCTCCTGCTTGTCGCTGTCTTTCACCGTGATGAGCACGATGCCGCGGCGGTGACCTTTGAGGTGATAGCCCGCCGCCGTAAGGCCCTTGAGCAGCGCTTCGTCGAACGTGGGCGCAATGCCCAGCACCTCACCGGTGGATTTCATCTCCGGGCCGAGCAGGGTATCCACGCCGTGCAGTTTGGAGAAGCTGAACACCGGCACCTTGACGGCCACATGACCGCCCTCGGGCCAGAGGCCCGTGCCGTAACCGAGGTCTTTCAGCTTTTCGCCCAGCATACAGCGGGTGGCGAGGTCGATCATCGGCACGCCGGTCACTTTGCTGATATACGGCACGGTGCGCGACGAGCGCGGGTTGAC
>CAUULH010000163.1:0-3626 GCA_963545875.1 uncultured Ethanoligenens sp. | reverse complement strand
AGGAGATGCTTGCCTGATGGAACGCACGGAGATACGGGAACTTTACAAAGCGCCGGGACTTTTTTCCGGCAAAGAGCTCACAGTGGCCGGTTGGGTGCGCACCCTGCGCATCTCCAAGACCGTCGCTTTTCTCGAGCTGAACGACGGCGGCAGTTTCCGCCCGCTTCAGGCAGTGTGCGAACAGGCGGCCTTTCCGGGCTTTGAGGAGCTGAAAAAACTCGGCGTGGGCGCGGCGGTCATCCTGCGCGGGCAGTTCGTGCTCACGCCGGGCGCGCGCCAGCCGTTCGAGCTCCATGTTTCGTCATTCGAGATCGAGGGCGCCTCGCCCGCCGATTATCCGCTCCAGAAAAAGCGCCACTCGTTTGAATACCTTCGCACCATCGCGCATCTGAGGGCGCGCACCAATACGTTCGGCGCGGTGTTCCGCATCCGCTCGGCGGCGGCGCTCGCCATCCACCGCTTTTTCCACGAGCGCGGCTTCTATTACCTTCACACGCCGCTCATCACGGCGAGCGACGCCGAGGGCGCAGGCGAGATGTTCCGCCTTACGGCGCTTGATTTGGACAAGCCGCCCCGCACGGCGGACGGCAAAGTGGATTTTTCAAAAGACTTTTTCGGCTGCCCGGTGAGCCTGACGGTCTCCGGCCAGCTCGAGGCGGAAAGCATGGCGATGGCACTCGGCAAAGTCTACACATTCGGGCCGACGTTCCGCGCCGAAAACTCCAACACGACGCGCCACGCGGCCGAATTCTGGATGGTGGAGCCCGAGATCGCTTTCGCGGACCTCGACGACGACCGCGCGCTCGCGCAGGCCATGATGCAGAGCGTGGTGCGCGCCGTGCAGGCCGAGTGCCCCGACGAGCTCGATTTTCTGGGCCGCTTTGTGGACAAAGGGCTCGCGGAGCGGCTCGAAAAAACGGTCTCTTCCGGTTTTGCCTGTCTTTCGTACACGGAGGCGGTGCGCCTGCTCGAAAAAGAAAACGCGCGGTTCGCCTATCCCGTCTCATGGGGCTGTGACTTGCAGACCGAGCACGAGCGCTTTTTGACCGAAGAGATCGTGAAAGGGCCGGTTTTCGTCACCGATTACCCGAAAGACATCAAGGCCTTTTATATGAAACAAAACGGCGACGGCAGGACCGTTGCGGCCATGGACCTGCTGGTGCCCGGCATCGGCGAGATCATCGGCGGCTCCCAGCGAGAGGACCGTGAGGACGTGCTCGCCGCGCGCATGGACGAACTGCATATGGATCTCGAAACCTACCGGTGGTACCTCGATCTCAGACGCTTCGGCGGCGCGCGCCACGCCGGGTTCGGCCTCGGGTTCGAGCGGCTCGTCATGTATCTGACGGGCATCGGCAACATCCGCGATGTCCTGCCTTTCCCCCGCGTGGCCGGTTCGGCCCGCTTTTGATCAAAACCTTTTCCCGGAGGATCTATGGAACTCGAAAAACTTTTGACTGCGGTAAAAAACGGCAAACTTTCCGTCAAAGAAGCGGAAGACCGCTTGAAAACGCTCCCTTATGACGATCTCGGCTTTGCGCGCGTAGACCATCACCGCGCGCTGCGCCGCGGCTTTTCCGAAGCGATCTTCTGCCAGGGCAAGACACCGGAGCAGGCCGCCCGTATCGCCAAGAGCCTTGCGGACGCGGGCCAGAACGTGCTGGCCACGCGGGCGGAAAAATCGCATTACGACGCCGTCCGCGCCCTGCTTCCGGATGCCGAATATCACCCGGAGGCCCGCATCGTGCTCTGCATGAAAGAAAAGCCCCGGGCGCTCGGCGCGATAGCCGTCTGCACCGGCGGCACGGCGGATATCCCGGTGGCGGAAGAAGCCGCTCTCACCGCCGAAGCGTTCGGCTGTGAAGTGACGCGCCTGTACGACGTGGGCATCGCGGGCATCCATCGTCTGCTCGACCAGGTGAACGTCCTGCGCCGGATGCGGGCCGTGGTCGCCGTGGCGGGCATGGAAGGCGCGCTTGCCGGCGTGGTGGGCGGCCTGGTGGACTGCCCCGTCATCGCCGTGCCCACCAGCATCGGCTACGGGGCCAATTTCGGCGGGCTCTCCGCCCTGCTCACGATGCTGAACACCTGCGCGGCGGGCGTCGGCGTCGTCAACATCGACAACGGTTTCGGCGCGGGCTACCTGGCGGCGCAGATCGCGCGCGTCGCTCAAGACGCCAAAAAGGAGGCTTCTTCGTGAAAACGCTCTATATCGACTGTCAGGCGGGCATCGCGGGCGACATGTTCGTGGGCGCGCTCTTAGACCTCGGCGTGCCGCAGAAAATTCTGCTCGACGCCCTCGAAAGCCTGCATATCGACGACTTCCGCATCGAGATCGCCAAAAAGCAGACGCACGGCATCCTCGCTACCGATTACAACGTCATCCTCACGCACGAAGCACCGGATGGGCATGGCCATGAGCATTCCCATGAGCACGGCGAACATCACCATGACCACGGGCAACCCCATGACCATGAGCACACTCACGGTCACCGCAACCTGCACGATGTGGAAAGCCTGATCGACCAGAGCGGCCTTTCTCCGTCCGTAAAGGAAAAAGCCAAAGAGATCTTCGGCTATGTGGCGCGCGCGGAATCGAAAGTGCACGGCCTGCCGCTCGAGGAAGTGCATTTTCATGAAGTGGGCGCGGCGGACTCCATCGCGGATATCGTGGGCGCCGCCGTCTGCGTGGAAGCGCTCGGCGCGGACCGCATCTGCTTTTCCTCGCTGACGGAAGGCGGCGGCTTCGTGCGCTGTGCGCACGGCCTGCTGCCCGTGCCCGCGCCCGCCACGGCGGAGATCCTGCGCGCCGCGCAGATTCCTTTCCGCACGATGGAGGCGGACGGCGAGATGGTCACGCCTACCGGTGCGGCCATCGCGGCGGGCTTTGCGTCGTCTTTCGGCCCCATGCCGGTGATGCGCGTGGAAAAAACGGGCTTCGGCAGCGGCAAGCGCGAATTTCCGCACGCCAACGTGCTCCGCGCCTTTCTCGGCGAAACGGATGAAAACGCGCCGGACCGCG
The DNA here is from genome assembly GCA_963545875.1 of uncultured Ethanoligenens sp. GTDB lineage: Bacteria > Bacillota > Clostridia > Oscillospirales > Ethanoligenentaceae > Ethanoligenens. The sequence continues at coordinate 604 of CAUULH010000163.1, read as the reverse complement.
ACGCCGTGCGCGTGCTGGAAACCTGCATCGACGATTCCACCGGCGAAGAGCTCGGCCGCGCGGCGGATGAACTTTTTGCGGCGGGCGCGGCGGACGCCTACTATACGCCCGTTCTGATGAAAAAAGGGCGGCCTGCTTACCTGCTCACCGTGCTCTGCGCGCCGGCGCTCGAAGAAAAAATGGCGGCCATTATTTTTGAGGAGACCGGCGCCATCGGCCTGCGCACGCGGGCAAGCGAACGCATCGTGATGGCGCGCCGGGGCGGCTGTGTGACCACGCCGTACGGCAAGATCAGGCTGAAAAAAAGCACTTGGCGCGGCATCGAAAAAATCAAAGCCGAATACGAGTCGCTCAAAAAGGCGGCGGCGGAAGCGAGCGTTCCGCTCGGCGAGGTGAAAAAAGCCGCGGATGAAGCCGTCCGCCAAAAAAAGGCCGTGTGGGACGGCCCTGATCCTTCTTAAAAAAGGTTTTTCCGGCTGTTTCCCGGTCCCGGCTTGCAGGAGCGGCGGGACTGCGTTAGAATAGAAACGACCAAAACGGACAAAAAGACACGATCTCCGACAGGGGCACGGCGCGCCCGGCCGGACGGCACGGGAGGACATAC
>CAUULH010000162.1:0-3643 GCA_963545875.1 uncultured Ethanoligenens sp. | reverse complement strand
TTTATTCTGCAAATCTATTTAACTTTATTGTAACATAAATCGAATAAAAAGGAGAATTTTTTTCTTTTTTCTGTTAATTTTTATAAACAACCGACGACGGGGACAAAATCACTGTCTCTATCTTTCTTTTTTCATTCCGTCCAGTTCTTTTTGCAGAAACGGCAGCCGGCGGAACAGGCGGAGCAGGCGGCCGCCCATCGGCAGCCTCGTGATATCGGCCGCTTTCACGCCGCCGATCTTGATGAGCATTGTGAAATAGACGAGGATGCCGGCGGCCACCGTAACGAGGAGCGCCGCGTCGCTCGCGGCCACATTCATGGAAGTGCCTTTTGCAAAAGGCGCATACAGAGCGGTATAGAGCACCCAGCAGACGGCGCCCATAACAGCCGAAGCAAAAACGGGCGCGCGCAGACTGCGCAGACCGCAGGAGCCGATATGGAGGCGTTTTCTCGCCACGCGGTCGTTGAGCACGATGGTGAGGAGCCAGCCCGCGGCGTTGCCGATGATGGCGCCTTTGATGTTGACGGCGTGGATGGGAATGAGCAGAACATTGCAGAGGAGTTTCGGCGCCATGCCGATGATGGTGTTGAGCGGGCCGGCCAGCGGCGCGCCGCCCGCGATGAGCAGGCCGGACTGGATGGACGCGATAACGGAGAGCACCGCCGTCCACACGCCAAAGATCAGCAGATCGGAGCCGTCGTTCTGATGAAAAAAGACCAGCGTGATGCACGGCTTGGCCAAAAAGGTCATGCCGAACACGATGGGGATCATCAGCAGATAGACGAGCTTATAGCTCTCATTCAGCCGATGCCGGAAAAGTTTCTGATTTTTGAGCGCGAGCGCCGCCGAAACAGCCGGCACCATCGTGATGACGATGGGATTCGTAAAGCCGATGGCTACCGTAAACAGCCGGTTGAACTGCGTGGTATAGACGCCGTACAGTCCGCTGGCGATAGAATCGGTCAGGCCTCCCAGCATCAGCGCGCGCTTGCAGGTATAGGCGTCGATGAGCGCGGGCGCGTTGGCCGCGAGAGAACCGATGACAGCCGGGATGGCGTAGCGCAGGATCTCCCGATAGATCCTGCGCTCGGAGAGCTCCGGGCCGTCGTAGCTCTGATTTTCCAGCTCTCGGCGGCGCTGAGATCGGAACGGCACGGTGAACAGATACGTGAAAAACAGCGCCGAGCCGATGGCGCCGATCACCGTGCCCACCGAAGAGCCCGCCGCTCCGAACGTATACGGGTCGGCTCCGGCACGCTGCGCGATGCGGAACAAAAGCCAGATGAACAGCGCGGTGAATAGGGTGTTCAGCACCTGCTCGATGAGCTGGGCAAGCGCCGTGGGCGTCATATTCCGCCGGCCCTGAAAATAGCCTTTGAGCGCGCAGGAAATGCACGCGAACAGAAATGTGGGCGAGATGACCTGGAACATGAGCTTGGCTTCCTGAGGGAACGCCACATAATCGGCCAGCATCCCCGCGCCGAAATACATGAACAGCGTCGCGCCCACGCCGAGCACGCCGAGCACGATGGACGCGCATTTGAGGATGCGTGAGGAGCTCCGATAATCGCCCAGCGCAGTGCGTTCGGCGACCATCTTGGAAATGATGCTGGGCAGGCCGACGTTCGTCAGCGAATAAATGAAGGTATACAGCGTCATGCCGAGGCCGATGATGGCATTGCCGTAGTTCCCCATCACATAGGCCTGCACCGGCAGATAGACCAGCGCGAGCACTTTGATGAGGATCGTGGAAACGCTCAGGACCGCGAACCCTTTGGATGTGGACTGTTCCTTCATGTCATTCCCCGCAGACCGAGCCGCGCCGCCGCGGCCTTTTCAAAAATTTCATACAACTCCTGTGAGAATATGGTATAATAAACAGCGTAACTGTTCCGTCCGAAACTCACGCAGCAAAGGGAGCTGAACCGATGACCCTGCAAACTCTCATCGAATTTTTTCTGCATATCGACAAGTACCTCGGCATTTTCATGCAGCACTACGGCACCTTCACCTACATTCTGATGTTCCTTGCCGTATTCTGCGAGACCGGCCTCGTCGTCACGCCGTTCCTGCCCGGCGATTCGCTCATCTTTGCGGCGGGCGCGCTCGCGCCGCGCGGCATCGTCTCGCCATGGGCCGTTTTTCTCTTTATCGCCGCGGCCATCCTCGGCAATATCTGCAACTACAGCATCGGCCACGCGCTGGCCGACCGGGTGGAAAAAGGCCATGTCCGCTTTATTAAGGAAGAATATCTCACGCGCACCAGGCGCTTTTTCGACAAGTACGGCGGGCTGACCATCATCATTACGCGTTTCATGCCGATCATCCGCACGTTCGCCCCATTCGTGGCGGGCGTGGGTGCGATGTCCTACCGCCGTTTTCTGGTGTTCAACACCGTGGGCGGCATCGCGTGGGCGTCGTTTTTCTTCGGTTTCGGCTATTTCTTCGGCAACCTGCCGTTCTTCAAGACCCATTTCAGCATGGTCGTCGTGCTCATCGTGCTGATCTCGCTCTCCCCGGCCGTGATCGGCTTTATCCATACGCGGGTCAAAAAAGCGCGGGCAAAAGCCTAATCGAGTTCAAGAATTACGCATTTGAGGTAAAGCGTCTCTTCGGCCGCGAGGCCGACGGGATGGTCCTTGCCCTGATACCGGGTCTCCAACAGGCGCGCGGGTCTGCCCACATCGGCGGCCGCGCGTCTGATCATCTCAAGAAACAGCGGCGGCGTCATGAAATGCGAGCAGGAACAGGTGACGAGAAAACCGCCCGGACGCACCAATTTCATTCCGCGCAGGTTGATCTCCTTATAGCCGCGCTCCGCGCTCTTCAAGGCCGAACGCGACTTGGCGAAAGCCGGCGGGTCGAGGATGACCAGATCGTACTGCCTGCCCGCTTCCTCATAAGCCTTGAGCAGATCGAACACGTTGGCTTCGGTCTCCGTGATAGTGGAAAACCCGTTCAGCGCGGCGTTTTTCCTGACCATCTCGAGCGCGGCGGCGGAGATATCCACCGCTTCCACGCTTTTTGCGCCGTATTTCGCGGCATGGAGAGCGAAACCGCCCGTATGGCAGAAACAGTCGAGCACATCGCCCCGGCAGAACGGAGCGATGGCGGCGCGGTTCTCGCGCTGGTCGAGAAAATAGCCGGTCTTCTGGCCGTTCACCACATCGACAAACAGCCGCACGCCGTTCTCGCGGACCTCCGTAAGGCCGGGTTCCTCGCCGTAAAGCAGACCTTTGCGCTGAGGCAGGCCTTCTTTTTCGCGGGCGGGCAGATCGTCCCGCTCGTAGATCGTGCGCGGATGAAAAAGCTCGGCCAGGCAGGAAACGAGCTCATCGCGGAAACGCTCCATGCCAAGCGCCGCGATCTGCACGACCAGCACATCGTTAAAACGGTCCACCGTCAGGCCGGGCAGAAAATCCGCCTCGCCGTAGACCAGCCGACAGCATTCCGGATGGCCGAGCTTTTCCCGGAGGGCCGCGGCGCTCCTAAGCCGGCGCAGAAAGAACGCGCGGTCGATCTCCTCTTGCTTTCGGGACAGCAGGCGCACGCGGATGCGGGAGCGCATATTGCAGAAACCCCGCCCGCAGAATTCCCGTTTGGAAGAAAAGACATCGACCAGCCCGCCGGGCGTGAGGTCGCC
>CAUULH010000161.1:0-3656 GCA_963545875.1 uncultured Ethanoligenens sp. | reverse complement strand
TGACTGTCGTCGCCGTCCTGTCGGTCTTGGCTTTTTTGAAATACGCCAATTTTGTGCTGGAAAACCTCAGCCGTCTGTTTGCCGCGTTCGGCATCGAGAGCGTCCGCTCCCTCGACTTGATCCTGCCGCTCGGCCTTTCGTTCTACACATTTCAGATCGTGGGCTATCTGATCGATATCTACCGCAGGCAGGAAAAGGCGGAGACGAACATCTTCCGTTACGCGCTGTTCGTCATGTTCTTCCCGCAGCTGACGGAAGGCCCCATCGCGCGCTACCATCAGCTGGCGCCGCAGCTTTTTACGCCGAAGGCCTTCGATTACGACAACTTGAGATTTGGGGCTCAGCTGATGATCTGGGGCTTTTTCAAAAAGTTCATCATCGCGGATCGGCTGGCCTTGTTCGTCAACACGGTGTACGGTGAGACGGACAAACTCTCCGGCCCGGTCTTTCTGATTGCCACGGCCCTGTTTTCCCTCCAGATCTACGCCGATTTCTCCGGCTGCATGGACATCGTCACCGGCGCGTCGCAGATGTTCGGCATCCGCCTGATGAAGAACTTCGACCATCCGTATTTTTCAAAGACGATCCCCGAATTCTGGCGGAGATGGCACATTTCGATGTCGAGCTGGTTCCGGGACTATGTCTTTTATCCGCTTTCCTCCTCAAAGGTCTTTCTAAAGCTCAACAAAAAGTCCCGCGGCCTTTTCGGCAACCGTGCCGGACGCGTCATCTCCTCCAGTTTTCCCATCATGATCGTCTGGATGACGACCGGCCTCTGGCACGGAGCGGCGTGGACTTATGTGGTGTGGGGCGCCTGCCACGGCACCTATATCCTTTCCGGCATCGTTTTTGCTCCGCTTCTCGAAAAATGGGCCAAGCGCCTGCGCATCCGCGTGGAAAGCCTGCCATGGCGGATCTTTCAGATCCTCCGCACCTTTTTCCTCTGCACGCTCGCGCGGGTCTTTTTCCGGTCGGACAGCCTCTCTCAGGCGTTTACGATCTTCCGCAAGATGTTTCAGAGCTGGTATGTGCCGGGCGGGATCTTCTCATTGGGAATGGATGCCTACGACACGGCCGTCGCCGCGCTTTCGCTTCTGCTTTTCCTGGCGGTGAGCCTGATGCAGGAACGTTTTTCCATTCGGCAGAAAATTGTCGAGCACAAGATCGTCTTTCGTTGGAGCCTGTATTTCGGCGCGCTTTTTGCCGTGATCATCTTCGGCGTTTACGGCGCTTCCAACAGCGGGACGGAGTTTATCTATGAAAAGTTTTGAAGTGGAGATCGCAAAGCCGGGAATGCCGCCGAAACGGCCGCGAAACCCGAGCCCGGCCAAAATACTGCTCAAAGCGACGTCTTTCTGCCTGATTTTTTCCGTTCTGTTCGTGATGGTCTCTTATCTGCTTCGGCCGGCGGACGAGCATGTCAAGGAGATCTTTTCCGGGTTTTACGCGGAGCCGAGCAATTCTCTCGATGTGGCGGCGTACGGCGGGAGCGGCATCTACCGCTATCTCATCGCGCCGGAGATCTGGGCGAAAACCGGCCTTACCACTTACTTTTTCGCCTCGTCCGACCAGCCGTTTTATACGATCCCCACGCTCATCCGGGAAACAAAGAAGAGGCAGAATCCCCGGCTCTATCTGATCGAGATCCGGAGGGTGATCACCAGCGACTCTAAACTCAGGCAGAACGTGACCGATAATTCAAAAGTAGAGGACCTCAGGCTCGTTACGGATAATCTGGTCTACTCCAAAAACCGCACGAAGCTCATCAACGATTATGCCGAGGGCGAAAAATTCGACTGGTATTTCGACCTTTTCCATAACCATTCCAACTGGAAGAACCTCACGCTGGATTCCTTCCAGTATATCTTCTATCATAAATCCAACGACTGGAAGGGCTCATATGTCTATTACCGGCGGACAGCGGTGACCCAATTTAACACGCTGCCCTATCGGAACAAGTCGGTCGAGCTCGAGGCAAGCACGAAAAAGATGCTCACGGACGTGCTGGATTACTGCAAGAGCAACAAACTGAACGTGCTGTTTCTCTCCACGCCTTATCAGGAAACTTCGCTCTCCATTGAAGAGGAGAACGGCGCCGCAAAGATCATCGAGCAGTACGGCTATCCGTACGTCAATCTGAATTACGCCTGCGACGACATCGGGCTGGATTTTTCGCACGACTTCAACGACTATCTGCACGTCAACATCGCCGGCGCGCTGAAAGTGACCAAGTATTTCTGCTCGTATCTGACGACTTACTGTACGCCGGCGCATTCCCAGACCATCACGCAAAAATGGGCCGAGACCTATACGGCGTGGACGAAAGAAAAAAAGTATCTGTTCCAGCTGCTGAAAGAAAACATCGCTGAAAATCCCTGAACGGCCCAAAAGGAGCAAGGCAATATGAAATTCCATTCGATTTTGGAAGCCATCCGGACCAATTCGCGCCAAACGCCGGATAAACTCTGTCTCGCCGACGAGGCCGGATGCCTGACTTACCGGCAGTTTGAGCGGAAGATCTGCGGTCTGGCTGCTTTTCTGCTGCGGAACGGCATCAAAAGCGGCGACCGCATCGTGGTCAGCGCCTGCCAAAAGCGGATCTATTTCGTGCTCTGCCACGCCGTACAATTAACGGGCGCGCTCTTTGTCCCGGTCGAAAAAACGGCCAACCAAGGCCGCATCGACGAGATCATCGAGCGGACCGGCGCGGTCCTCTACATCGGGGACAAAGACGCGCGCGGCTGCCGAAAACTCCGCTACGACGAGCTTCCGGACGAAGAGGCGGCCGAGGCGCCGCGCCCGCTTCCGGAAGAAGACGCGGATTCCATGATCCTTTTCACGACCGGCACCACGGGCCGTTCAAAGGGCATTCTGGTGACGTACGGCTCCGAAGCCGCGGTGGCGGAAAACGTAAAATACGGCGTGGAGATGAAGCCGGACAACGTTGAGATCCTCCCCATGCCGGTCAACCATTCGTTCGGCCTGCGGCGCTATTTTGCCAATATCATCAACGGCAGCGCCGTCGTCCTGCTGGACGGCGTGGTCTTCATCGACCGCCTGTTCCGCATGATGGAGCGGTATCCGGTGACGGCGATGGCCATGGCGCCCTCCGCGATGGCCATCATCTTCCGTCTTTCCGGCGACCGGCTGGGCGATTATCGCCGCCGCCTCGATTATATCCAGTTCGGTTCCGCGCCGATCCCGGAATCCGTTAAAAAGCGCCTGATAAAGCTGCTGCCGGACAGCAGGCTCTACAACATCTACGGCACTACGGAGTCCGGCTGCTCCTGCATCCTGGATTTCAACAGCAAAGACGATTCCCCGTCCTGCATCGGCCGGCCGGCGTGCAACGCCCGCTTTGCCACGGTGGACGAGCAGGGACGCCCGGCCGCCTCGGATAAAGAGCATCCAGCCATGCTCATGTGCGCCGGGGCCATGAACATGAAAGGCTATTACCGGGATAAAGAGCTGACCGATTCCATTTTGAAGAACGGCTATATCGCGTCGAACGATATCGGCTATATCGGCAAAGACGGCCTCATCTACCTGCTCGGGCGCGCGGGCGACGTCATCAACTGCGGCGGGAACAAGATCGCGCCCTCGGAGATTGAGGAAGCGGCCGGCGCCTTTCCGGGCGTTGCGGACTGTGCCTGCAT
>CAUULH010000160.1:0-3656 GCA_963545875.1 uncultured Ethanoligenens sp. | reverse complement strand
ATTTTTTTTTTGTTTTATTTTATTTTTTTTCTTTTTTTCGAATTTTTTCTTTTTTATTCGGGCCGGATTCGGAAAAAAACGGCCGCGGCGGCCTGGCGAAAAAGGCTTTTGAGCCCGCTTGACATCTCCGGGCACGAGTCTTATAATGTTGCATGGTCAACTGTTGTATATGCTATAAGATTGGCGGCAAAATACATGAAAACTCCATCCGTCGGGCTGGAACTGCGCTCGCTCAACAATCTGATCTGCCGGTATTTCCACTATGCCGCGCACCGGGAAGAAGTGAAATCGGCCACCGGGAACAACGGCCGCATCATCGGCTTTTTGGCTCAGAACGCCGGTCGGGACGTCTTTCAGAAAGACATCGAACAGCATTTCACCATCACGCGTTCGACGGCGTCGCGTGTGCTCGGCCTGATGAAGCGCAAAGGGCTGATCGAAAAACAGGCGGTGGCGGAAGACGCGCGGTTAAAAAAGATCGTGCTGACGCAAAAAGCCTGGAAGATCGAGCGCATGATGCGCGAGGATGCACAGAACATGGAACGCACGCTGGTGCGCGGCTTTTCCGACACGGAGATCCGCACGCTGATGGAATTTCTCCGGCGCATGAAACAGAACATTTCCGGCATCGCGTAAACATGCCGTTTGCAGAAAATCACTTTTTAGAGAGAAGGATGTTATGATACGCCAACTGATGCACAGTATCCGCGAATACAAAAAAGCCAGCATCGCCACGCCGCTGTTTGTTGTCGTCGAAGCGCTGATGGAGATCGTGATCCCCACGCTGATGGCGCTCCTTATCGACGCCGGCATCGAGAAAAAGAGCCTTTCTTCGATTTTGTGGATCGGGCTCGCCCTCATCGCCTGCGCCGCCTTCTCTCTCATTTCCGGCATTTTGGCCGGCTGGACCGCGGCCGCGGCTTCATCCGGCTTCGCCAAAAACCTGCGCCATGACATCTTCTATAAAGTGCAGACTTTTTCATTCTCCAACATCGACCGCTTCTCGACCGGCAGCATCATCACGCGCCTGACGACCGACGTGACCAATGTGCAGAACGCCTACCAGATGCTCATTCGCCTGGGCGTGCGCGCGCCGGTGATGATCCTGTTCGCCCTGCTGTTCTCCTTCCGCATCAGCCCGAAGATGTCGCTCATTTTTGTGGGCGTCATCCCCGTTCTGGCCGTCGGGCTCTTCTGGATCATGTTCCACGTGCATCCCATCTTCGTGCGCGCCTTTGATACATACGACCGCCTGAACAACGTCGTGCAGGAAAACCTGCGCGGCATCCGCGTCGTCAAATCCTTCACGCGGGAAAAACATGAAGTGGGCAAATTCGCCGGCATCTCAAAATCGATCTACAACGACTTCTGCAAAGCGGAAAAACGGCTGGCTTTCAACATGCCGCTGATGCAGTTCTGCCTGTATGCCAGCATGATCCTGCTGTCGTGGTTCGGCGCGAAAGAGATCCTCGCCTCGGGCAACAACCCGGCGCTCGGTCTTTCCACCGGCGACCTCACCGGTCTTATCACCTATGCCATGCAGATCCTGATGAGCCTGATGATGCTTTCCATGGTCTTCGTGATGTTCCTCATCGCGCACGCCTCGGCGGGGCGCATCGCGGAGATCTTAAATGAAAAAAGCGACCTTCAAAACGGCAATGAACCGCTCAAGAACGTAAAAGACGGCTCCATCGCCTTTGAGAACGTCTCGTTCCGCTATGCGAAAAAAGCGGACAAACCGGTGCTCGATCATGTTTCGCTCTCCATTTCGCCCGGCCAGACCGTGGGCATCCTCGGCGGCACGGGCTCGTCCAAATCGAGCCTCGTGCAGCTCATCCCGCGCCTGTACGACGTGACGGACGGCTGTGTGAAAGTGGGCGGCGAGGACGTGCGCGCCTACGACATCGCCGCGCTCCGAAGCCAGGTGGCCATGGTGCTCCAGAAGAACGTGCTGTTCTCCGGCACCATCCGCGAGAACCTGCGCTGGGGCAACGAAAACGCGACGGACGAAGAGATCGTCCGCGCCTGCGAGCTCGCGCAGGCGGACGGCTTCATCCGGGAATTTCCCAAGCAGTACGACGCCTACATCGACCAGGGTGGCAGCAACGTTTCCGGCGGGCAGAAACAGCGCCTGTGCATCGCGCGCGCCCTGCTTAAAAAGCCGAAGATCCTCATCCTCGACGACTCCACCAGCGCGGTGGACACCCGGACCGACGAGCTCATACGCGAGGCTTTCCGGAACGAGCTGCCCGGCATGACCAAGCTCATCATCGCGCAGCGCATCTCCTCGGTGCAGGACGCCGACAAGATCATCGTGATGAACGACGGCAGGATCTCGGCCGTCGGGACACACGCCGAACTGCTCAAAACGTCGCCCATCTACCGGGAAGTCTACGAATCCCAGAACGAAAGGAGCGGTCTGCGTGCCTAAGAACCTGCATACTCGTCCGAAAAAGGCCGGCCCTTCCGATAACCGCTTCCGCCCCGGCACCATCAAACGGCTGTTCCATTATATGGCCGCCTATCGGACGCGGATGGTGCTCGTCATCATCTGCATCATCCTCAGCGCCGCCGCTTCCGCCGCGTCCGCCCTGTTCCTTCAGGTGCTGGTGGACCGCTACATCCTGCCGCTCGTCGGGCAGGCGCATCCCGTGATGACGAAGCTCTTCCGCGCGCTGCTCTTCATGGGCGCGGTCTATCTCACCGGCGTGCTCACCACGCTGGCCTACAACCGCATGGTCGTCACGATCGAGCAGGGCACGCTGAAAAAGATCCGCGACGACATGTTCGCCCATATGCAGACGCTGCCCATCCGCTATTTCGATACGCATACGCACGGCGACATCATGAGCCGCTACACCAACGATACCGATACGCTGAGACAGGCCATCTCGCAGAGCCTGCCGCAGATGTTTTCTTCCATTATGATGGTCGCCGCTTCTTTTCTCGCCATGCTGTATCTGAGCGTCGGCCTCACGGCTTTCGTCACCGTGTTCGCGTTCATCCTTTTAAAAGTCATCAAAGCGCTTGTCGGCCGGAGCGGCTCTTTCTTTATGGAACAGCAGAAGCGCCTCGGCGATATGGACGGCTACATCGAGGAAATGATCAACGGGCAGAAAGTGATCAAAGTCTTCTGCCACGAAAAAGAGACGGAAAAGGACTTCGACCGCAAAAACGAGGCGCTCTGCCACAGCTCGACAGAGGCCAATAAATACGGCAACGTCACTATGCCGGTCATCGGCAACCTCGGCTATCTGCTGTATGTCCTGCTCGCCATCATCGGCGGCGCGGCGGGCATCGCGGGCCTGCCCAACCTGAGCCTCACCGGCGTCCATGTGCTCACGCTCGGCACCATCATCGCATTTCTGACGCTCTCCCGCAGCTTCGTCAACCCCATCGGGCAGATCTCCATGCAGTTCAATATGGTGGTGATGGCCCTCGCCGGCGCGTCTCGCATCTTTGACCTGATGGATGAAAAAAGTGAGGAGGACACCGGCTATGTTTCGCTGGTAAACGTCAGAACGGAGAACGGCGTCCTCAAAGAATGCGTGGAAAACAGCGAAAGCTGGGCATGGAAGCATCCGCACGGCGACGGGACCGTAACCTACACGCCGCTCCGCGGCGAGATCCGCTTTTTCGATGTCGATTTCGCCTAT
>CAUULH010000159.1:0-3673 GCA_963545875.1 uncultured Ethanoligenens sp. | reverse complement strand
ATCCCCGATGATATCCATAATACTGGCATAGCCGGTCAGATCATCCGTTTCATCCGCGTCGTCTTCGATGACTTCGCCGTAATTGAAGATATCCTGCCCGCCGGTCACTTCTGAGCTCAGCATGCGATCCCAGAAATTCCCGCCGCCCGACTCGTTCGAAAGACCGATGTGCTTGGCGCCGTCCCAGCGGAAACCGGAGACCCCGTCGGAGATCAGATCTTTCAAATAGCTGATCAGATAATTCTGGAGACCGGTGTTCTCGGTATTCAGATCGAACAGGCCGCCCATCATCTCATGCTGGATGACCGTATAGCGGTTCGTGTAATCGGCGATCGTCGTCGTCCCGCCGTAATGATACAGCGTACCTTCGCTGCTCCCGCCGGCCGCATTTTTCATGTTCTGCGACACTTTGCTGATGTCGCCCGTGGTATGGTTGGCGACGACGTCGACGATGACTTTCACTCCGTATTGTTTCGCCGTGGCACACATCGTCTTCAAGTCGTCTTCGGAGCCGACGACATAGTTGCCGACCGTATAATCCGTCGGCTGATAGACCCACCACCAGTGGCCACCGCTGCTGTTATCTGAATTCCACCAAGCCATGGAACCGCCGGAACCGTTATTGATCGCGCTTATCGGCATCGTTTGAACGGCGGTATAGCCCGCCTCGGCGATGGACTGCATATTGTCCGTGATATTTTTGAACGACCAGCCAAATGCCTGCAGAATAGCACCATCCTGAATGGTCTTTGCCAGACCATACGGATTCGAAGACGAAGTAGCGGTATTCGTTGTAGATAGATTGCCGGATGACGTTTCGGCCGAGGCCGAAACCTTTCCGTAATAAAGAGAAGAGATGCTCCCGACTGCAACAGCAATGGCAACAAAGGTGCTGAGCGCCTTTCTGCCAAGTCTGAACATGCTGTGAATCTCCTTTCATACTCCATTCCATTGTCAAAGGCTGACAGGGTTCTCTACCTTTACCGCCTCTCTTTCATCCGTCAAAGGCGTTTTAAAAAGGGTTTGGGGAGACTGAGGATTCTCTTTTGGATTTTTCGCCATACCAGACAAGTATAAACAATTTTATAATATATTCAATGTTTTTTCATTATCTTCCTTATTTTCGTACACTTTTACAGATTCATTCAGACCGTTCTGGCCAAATTGACTTTTAGTACAAATCAGGAAAAATTTTACTCTCCCAGCCCGGCGGCGCGCGCCAGAGCGCGCACTTCTTTTTTGGAAAGCTCGCGCCAATGCCCGCTGCGCAGGCCGCCGAGGTGCACATCGCCCACCGAAACACGCGAAAGGCGGGCCACCTCGAGCCCAAGCGTCTCGCACATGCGGCGGATCTCGCGGTTCCGCCCCTCGTAGAGCACGAGTTCCAGCACGGAGCGATCGGTCCCGCTGCGCAGCACTTCCGCTTTTGCCGGAGCCGTGAGCCGCCCGTCGAGCTCGATGCCCGTCTGGAGACGCGTGATCTGTTCCTCCGTGACACGCGGGCGCACCGACACATGGTAGACTTTCGGCACATGATGGCTCGGATGCATCAGCGCGTTGGCGAGCGCGCCGTCGTCCGTCATCAGCAGAAGGCCCTCGCTGTCGCGGTCGAGCCGCCCGACGGGATAGACGCGCGTTTTGATATCCTTTACGAGGTCGGCCACACAGCGGCGGTCCTGCTCGTCGTGCAGCGTGGTGACGTAGCCGCGCGGTTTATTCAGCGCGATGTAGAGGCGCGGCACCGGCTTTACCAAGCGGCCCTCCACCGTCACGCGGTCTTTGTCGGGGTCGATGCTCTGGCCCAACACCGCCGGGCGGCCGTTGACCTGCACGCGCCCGCGGGCGATCCAGATCTCGGCTTTCCGTCTCGACGTCTCGCCGCACTCCGAAAGAAACTTCTGCAAACGCATTTTTTCAAGACTCACGTGAAAAACTCCTTTATTTTCAAAAGCGGGCGCAAAGCCCTCCCAGATCTTCTCAGACCTTTATTATACTACACCGCACCTGGCGTGTAAATCGATCTGCCCGCCTGCCGAATGGTCCTTAAATGAAAAGTAACTGTGCGCGCGGTGATAGGGCGGATATGCACCAAAACCGCGGCGGCCAGCACCCTCTTGATGCTGACCGCCGCGGTTCTTTGTTGGCCTGTTTCGTCCCAGTATTTTTGATTTTAGTGCCGGCACACGATACGGTCATAAAGACCGGCCATAAAGGTCGCGCCGGTCGGAATGACGTTTTCGTCGATGTCGAACGTCGAGCTGTGGTGGCCGCCATGGATCGGCGTTCCAAAGACCATATACATCGCTTTTCCGCCTTTTTTCTGGACGCGGTCCATCATCACCGTGAAATCCTCAAAAGCGTTCAGCGGCGTTTCGCCTACGAGTGTCACCGAATCGAGCGTCTGTGCAGCGGCTTTCCCCAATTCGATCAATTCAGGAGAATTCTTTCCGCTCGGAACGCTTCCGGCAGGCTTGACAGTGGCTTTCAAATCATACATCCGCGCGGCGCCGTCAATGATCTGTTTCGCCCGGTCGATCAGATACTGGTCGATCTCCGTGGTGTCCCCGCGCGTTTCCAGCCGGAAATACGCCTCGTCCGGAACGACATTCCAGGATTCGCCGCTGCGCAGGATGCCGGTATTGATCCGGGATGCCCCTTTGCTGTGCCGCGAGATGGCGTGGATATTCGTAACGGCCGCGCACGCGCCGAGCATGGCGTTTTTTCCGGCTTGCGGGCAGACAGCGGCATGAGACGGTTTGCCTTTATACCAGACCTCATAGTGGGAGGTGGCCAAAACGTGATTCACAGAAAGGGCGATCTGGCCGACTTTCGGCAAACCGACGCCGACATGGGCGCCGAGCAGATAATCCACATCATCCACCACGCCTTTGTTCACCATAGGCAGCGCCCCGCCAAGTGATTCTTCGCCCGGCTGGAAGATGATCTTGACGGTGCCCTTGATTTTTTCCCTGTTTTCGGCAAAATAGACGGCCAAAAGCAGGCCGATCGACGTATGGACATCATGGCCGCACATATGCGCGTATCCGTCATGGCACGAAACAAAGCCTTCTTTTGCCGGACGGTGCGCCGTTTCGTGAGATTCCATCACTTCATTGCAGTCGATATCGAATCGGAAAGCGACCGTAGGGCCTGCCTGCCTGCCTTTTAAAATGCCGACGACACCGGTAAAGCCGCCTTTTGCCGGTGCGATGTCCTTCTCGTCGATCCCCTCTTGCAAAGTGCGGCCGTATTCAAAGTCGAGCGCTTCTTCATCCGGGATCATCACCCGGCTGCCGGCGTCGATGATCTCCTGCCCTTCCAAGACCTGATAGCCCCAGGCTTTCAGTTTCTGGGCAACGAAGCCCGTAGAAAAAAACTCCATGCACCATGGCTGCGGATGACGATGCAGTGTTCTCCGCCACCGAACCGCTTCATCCTTATGAGCAAAAATGGATCTTTGGATCGTTTCAGAATCGTTCGCCAAAATCAGCACCTCAAATCAAACTTTTGCCGTGTTGTCCCGACTTTTCCGAGCCTGTCCTGGCCGACAGGATGCTTCTTGGGTGTGAGGAGACCCACGGCGATAAAAACGACAGCGTTGCATACAAGCGTCACAAACTTAGCGCTCAGGTCAAAAAAGGGTCTATCTTGTCCGACATAAAAAGAGACTGAA
>CAUULH010000158.1:0-3676 GCA_963545875.1 uncultured Ethanoligenens sp. | reverse complement strand
CACTCTAACAGCAAGAGTGCTAACAAATCCGTCCGGCATCCGCCGGAATGAGGGGTGTGCGGGTCCGAAAGGACATTTTCCGGAAAGCGGGTGATCCCATGGAATTGGATGAGCGGAAGAAACGGATTCTCAGCGCGCTTGTGGATCATTATGTGACGACAGGCGAGCCGGTGGGCTCCAAACTGCTGTCCGGTATGCTGGGCGTGCATCTTTCCTCGGCCACAATACGAAACGAGATGTCCGAGCTCGCGGAAATGGGCCTTTTGGAGCAGCCGCACACGTCGGCCGGTCGTGTGCCCACGCAGGCCGGATACCGGTATTATGTGGATACGCTGATGGACCGGTATCCGCTTTCTCAGTCCGAGCAGGCCCGCATCAACGTGGTGCTCCATATCGACGGCAGCGATCTTGAGAGCATCCTCTCGAAAGCGAGCGATATCCTGGCCGCCGTGACCGGCTGTGTGGCCGTTTCGGCCGCTCCGCGCGCCAATATCCGCATCAAGAGCGTTCAGGTGCTGCCGGCGGGGAAGCGTTCTCTGCTCATTCTGCTGGTGGCCACGCCGGGCGTTCTGCGCAGCCGTCTCTGCCGGGCGGGCGGCGATGTGGATGCCGAGATGCTCACGTTTTTCAGCAATATGCTGCGCGATAAGCTGGCCGGCCTTGCGCCGGAAGCGGCCACGCCGGAGCTGAAAAAGAAGATGGCGGAAGCCATCCGCAAGTACGCCGCGGCGCTCAAGCCGGTGCTCGAAGCCATTTTTGACGAGATCGGCGTGCTGGGCGACGCGGAGGTCTTTCTGGGCGGCGAGACGAACCTGTTCTGCTTTCCGGATTTTCACGCGGGCGCGGCGATGCGGCTGGTGCGTTTTCTCGAGCAGCCGGACCAGGTGGAAAGACTCGTGGACGATGTGCGCGGCCCGGTGAAAGTGCGCATCGGCACCGAGAACGGGGCGGATACCCTGCGGAATACGAGCCTGATCGCGGCGCCGTACCGGGCGGGCAGCCGGGTGCAGGGCACGGTCGGCATCATCGGGCCCACACGCATGAATTATGCGAGGCTGGTTTCTCATATCGAATATTTCTCGTCCGTTTTAAGCAAGCTTATCCATGATACGTTTATGGAGGACGAATAACGGACGGTCGCGATAATCGGCAAGGAAAGGGGCGCATCTGATTGAAGAACGAAAAAGACGCGGCGAAAGACCCCGAAAAAGACGGGAAAGCAGCGAAGGCCGCGCCGGAAGAGCCGGAGAAAACGGCTGAAAAGCCGAAGGCGGAAAAACCGGAAGAAAAGAAGGCCGAACCCGCTGAAAAGGCCGCTTCGGACAAAAAGCCAAAGAAGCTTTCCGAGCTCGATGTGCTGAAAATGAAGGCGGATCAGCTCAAGGCGGAAAACGGACGTCTCCAAAACGAAATCGAAAAAGCGCAGGCCGACGCGCGCACCTATAAGGCGCAGGCCGACGCGCTCAATACGAAGCTGGCCAACACGCTTTCGGAATATGAAAACTACCGCCGCCGCACCGCTTCCGAAAAAGAGGCGCTCGGCGCGGACGTCACCGCCAAAGCGGCGAAAGCGCTGCTTCCGGCGCTCGATAATCTCACCCGCGCGCTGGATTTTGCCGAGTCGAATCCGGAGAGTTTCCGGAAGGGCGTGGAAATGACGCTCAAACAGCTCGAGAGCGGTTTTTCTTCGCTTGGGGTCAAAGAGATCGAGACCGAGACGGGCGAAACGTTCGACCCGGGCCGCCACAACGCCGTCGCTCATGTGGACGACGACAGTCTCGGCGAATCCGTCGTCGCGGAAGTGTTCCAAAAAGGATACGTCATCGGCGATAAGGTCATCCGGCATACGGTGGTCAAAGTAGCCAATTAGCGTTTCTTTTTCAACGATAAATTTAAAATCAAAAATCAAGACAGTTTCAAGCATGCCTTTTGGGCATGTTTGCAGGAGGTAAGTTAAATGGGCAGAATCATCGGCATCGATCTCGGCACCACCAACTCGTGCGTAGCGGTCATGGAGGGCGGAGAGCCGGTCGTCATCGCAAACTCGGAGGGCGCGCGCACCACGCCGTCCGTCGTCGCTTTTTCCAAAACGGGCGAGCGCATGGTCGGCCAGGTAGCCAAACGTCAGGCCATCACCAATCCGGACCGCACGGTCATTTCCATCAAGCGGCATATGGGTTCGGATTTTAAAGTCAATATCGACAATAAAGCCTACACGCCGCAGGAGATCTCCGCGATGGTCCTCGGTAAGCTGAAATCGGACGCGGAAGCGTATCTGGGCGGCAAAGTCACCGAAGCGGTCATCACCGTGCCGGCGTATTTCACCGATTCTCAGCGCCAGGCTACCAAAGACGCCGGCAAGATCGCCGGGCTCGATGTCAAGCGCATCATCAACGAGCCGACGGCGGCGGCGCTTGCCTACGGCGTCGATAAGGAAAAAGATCAGAAGATCATGGTCTACGACCTCGGCGGCGGCACGTTCGACGTCTCCGTCATCGAGATGGGCGACGGCGTGCAGGAAGTGCTCGCCACGGCCGGAAACAACCGCCTCGGCGGCGACGATTTCGACAAGCGCGTCATGGACTGGCTGGCCGAAGGCTTCCAGAAAGAAAACGGCGTCGATCTCCGCAAAGACAAGATGGCCCTCCAGCGCCTCAAAGAGGCCGCTGAAAAAGCCAAGATCGAGCTCTCCGGCGTGACAAGCTCGCAGATCAACCTGCCGTTCATCACGGCGGATGCCAACGGCCCGAAACATCTGGACGTCACGCTTACCCGCGCGAAATTCAACGAGCTGACGGCCGATCTGGTGGAAGCCACGGCCGGCCCGGTCAAACAGGCGCTCTCCGATGCGTCCCTCCAATCCGGCGAGCTCGATAAGGTCCTGCTGGTGGGCGGCTCCACGCGTATTCCCGCCGTGCAGGATATGGTCAAGAAGCTGACCGGCAAAGATCCGTTTAAGGGCATCAACCCAGACGAATGCGTCGCTGTGGGCGCGGCCATCCAGGGCGGCGTGCTTGGCGGCGAAGTCAAAGGCCTTCTGCTTCTCGATGTCACCCCGCTTTCGCTGGGCATCGAAACGCTGGGCGGCGTTTCTACGAAGATCATCGACCGCAACACCACCATCCCGGTGAACAAGAGCCAGGTATTCTCCACCGCGGCGGACGGCCAGACTTCTGTTGAAGTCCATGTCCTCCAGGGTGAGCGCCCGATGGCGAAGGACAATAAGTCTCTCGGCGTGTTCCATCTGGACGGCATCCCGCCGGCACCGCGCGGCCTGCCGCAGATCGAGGTCACCTTCGATATCGACGCCAACGGCATCGTGCATGTTTCCGCCAAAGACCGCGGCACGGGCAAATCGCAGGATATCACCATTACGTCGAGCACCAACATGAACAAGACGGATATTGAAAAAGCGGTGAAAGAAGCCGAGCAATATGCCGAGGAAGACAAAAAGCACCGCGATGAGGTGGATACCCGCAACAACGCCGATCAGGCCGTGTTCCAGGCGGAAAAAACGCTGACCGATCTGGGCGATAAAGTTGCTGCCGAGGATAAATCCGCCGTGCAGGAAAAAATCGACGCGCTGAAAGAAACGCTGAAAGGCACGGATCTGGAGGCCATCAAAGCCGGGCAGGAAGCGCTCGACCAGCGCCTGCAGCGCGCCGGCCGCTTCGGC
>CAUULH010000157.1:0-3719 GCA_963545875.1 uncultured Ethanoligenens sp. | reverse complement strand
TTATCTAAATATCGTTTCCGATGAGGTCAAACGTCTGTCACGAATGGTGTCTTCACTTTTGAACATCGCACGCATTGAGGCCGGGCAGGTGCGTATCCAGCAGAAGCGGTTCGATGTGGCGGAGACCATCCGCCGCGTGGTGATCGGCCTCGAAAATCCGATCGACGAGAAACATCTGGAGATGCGCGGCCTCGACGCGCTGGCCGATACCCGCCTGATGGTGATGGCCGATCCGGATGTAACGCATCAGATCCTGTTCAATCTGGTAGAGAACGCCATCAAATTCTCGAACGACGGCGGCTATCTCTCCATCATGACGGCATCGTCCGGGAAAAAGGTGTTCGTCAGCGTGCGGAACAGCGGCATCGGCATTCCCGCGGCGGACCTGCCGCATGTTTTCGAGCGGTTTTATAAAACGGACCGTTCCCGCAGCACCGACCATAAAGGTGTGGGGCTCGGGCTCTATATCGTGCGCAGTATGCTCAGGCTACAGGGGCAGGATATTACGGTCAAAAGCGAAGAAGGCAGCTACTGCGAGTTCGTTTTCACACTGGAGAAAGCTTAAAAACACGCTTTTTGTCAAAAGACTTGCAATTGCCTTTATATTGTGTTAGAATCGAGGATGTCCTTTTGTGCAATGGAAAGGAGTGACCGAGATGAAAAAGGGAATCCATCCCAAATACGAAGAGTGTGTCATTAAATGCGCGTGCGGCAATGAAATTGTGACGCGGTCCACAAAGCCGAGTCTTCATGTCGATATCTGCTCAAAATGCCATCCGTTCTTTACCGGGAAACAGAAACTCATCGACACCGGCGGACGGATCGACCGCTTCAAAAAGCGCTACAACATGCAATAAAATCGGCTTTTGTGCAGCGCCTGGCCCGAATGGGGCTTTGCGTGGTTCGTGCGGGCGGCGTCTTTCAGGCGGCGTCCCTTTTTTTACCGCGATCGATCCGGCGGCAAAAGCGGAGCGGCGGAGGCGGAACATGGATTATACCACCATCCGGGAACAGGCGGAGGCCGAATATGGGGAGAAAAAATCCCGCTTTATCGCCATTCTGCGGCCGGTGGGAACGGGCGGCGAGGCGCAGGCCTTTTTAGAAAGCGTCCGACGCGCGCATCCGGATGCCAGGCATCACGTTTCGGCCTGGCTGACGCCCGATTCGGAGCGTTGTTCCGATGACGGTGAGCCTTCCGGAACGGCGGGACGGCCGGTCTTTACGCTTTTGAAGCGCCGCGGCTTTTCGCATATCGCCGCGGTGGTGGTGCGGTATTTCGGCGGCGTCCTGCTCGGCGCGCCGGGTCTTGTCAGAGCTTACGGACATACGGCATCCCTTGCGGCGGATGCCGCGTCGCCGGTGACGATGCGCGAATGCGCGCTGTTTTCTTTCACCTGCGGCTATGCCGAGCTTTCCGGTCTGGAAAGGCTCGCGCGCCGTTTCGGCCGGGTGCGCGGGCAGGATTACGCGGAGGCCGTCACGTTCCATGTGTCGGTGCCTCTCGAACGGGCGGAAGTTTTCCGGCGGGCCGCGGCCGAGGAGACGGGCGGCCGGGTGGTCCCCAAAGAAAAAAGCCGTGTTTTTGAAGAAAATCTGGGCGGGACAGGAGTGAGCCGGTATGGCAATCGTAAGATCGGTGGATGAACTGGTGGGCAACACGCCGGTGTTCTCTTTTGAGGAACGCGGCGCGGAGATCTTGGTCAAGCTCGAGAGCTATAATCCGGGCGGCAGTATCAAAGACCGCGCGGCGCTTGCCATCATCGAAAAAGCGGAAGCTTCCGGCGAATTGAAACCGGGCGGCGTGATCGTTGAGCCCACCAGCGGAAATATGGGCGTCGCGCTGGCCATGATCGGCGTTTCGCGCGGTTATCGGGTCGTTATCGTCATGCCGGATACCATGACGCTCGAGCGCCGCAAGATCATCCAGGCGTTCGGCGGGGAACTGGTGCTCACCGAAGGCGCACGCCGCATGACGGGCGCGATCGAAAAAGCGGAGGAGCTCCTCACGACGATCCGGGGCGCCTATATGCCGCGCCAGTTTGAAAATCCGGCGAACCCGGATGCCAACGAGCAGACGGGACGCGAGATCTTAAGGGATACGGGCGGCCGTTTGGACGCGTTCGTCGCGGGCATCGGCACGGGCGGCAGTTTCACCGGCGTGGCGCGCGTGCTCAAAAAGGCGATGCCTTCCGTCCTCTGTGCGGCGCTGGAGCCGTCTGAATCCGCCGTGATCTCCGGCGAGCGGCCGGGCCCTCATGGGATCCAGGGCATCGGCGCCGGTTTCGTGCCGGGCAATTTCGACCGCTCGATTGCCGACCGCGTCATTCCCGTGCCGACTTCCGCGGCGATGACGACGGCTACGTGGTTCACCAAGACGTTCGGTCTGCTCGTCGGCATCTCGTCGGGCGCGGCCGTTTACGCCGCGCGCCGGCTGGCCAAAGAGCTCGGAACGGGCAAGCGGGTGCTTTGCCTGGCGCCGGATACCGGCGAGCGGTATCTCAGCGTGTTGTATTCAAAATAGATGCGTGCGTCGAAATGAGGCGGTCCCTATGACGATCCGGGAAGAACGGGAAGCGCTGGAAGAAAAGGTGCTGGCCCCGTATGCCGCGTTTTCCTCGCGCTCCCGCGGCAGGGAGCGGGAAGAAGAGCCGGACGCGCTGCGCACGGCTTTTGCCCGTGACCGCGACCGGATCATCCACTGCAAGGCGTTCCGCCGCCTCAAATACAAGACGCAGGTCTTTCTTGCCCCGGTGGGCGATCACTATCACACGCGCATGACGCATACGCTTGAAGTGGCGCAGATCGCCCGCACCATTGCCCGCGCGCTCCGTCTCAATGAGGATCTCACCGAGGCCATCGCGCTTGGGCACGATCTCGGCCATACGCCGTTCGGTCATGCGGGCGAGCGGGCGCTGGATCAGATCCATCCGGGTGGTTTTTCCCATCCGCTCCAGAGCGTGCGCGTCGTGGAACGCCTTGAAAATGGCGGCAAAGGGCTCAACCTCACCTGGGAGGTGCGGGACGGCATCCGCAGCCACAGCGGGAAGATTCTCCCGGCGACGGCAGAGGGCCGCATCGTCCACGTGGCCGACCGCATCGCCTACCTCAACCACGATATCGACGACGCCGTGCGCGCGGGCGTGCTCACAGCGGAGGATGTCCCGTGGGAGACCCGTTATACGCTCGGCCGCACGCATTCCGAACGCATCAATACGCTCGTCACGGATACGGTGGCCAACAGCTCGAACGGCCATATCGCCATGTCGCCCAAAGTGGAGAAAGCCTTTCTCGGTCTGCGGCAGTTTATGTTCGACGAAGTCTATACCAATCCCGTGGCCAAAGGCGAAGAGGGCAAGGCCGAGTACATCCTCAAGTGCCTGTATGATTATTTTCTGCATCACACAGGCGAGTTGCATATGGAGTTTTCCCAGATCTGTGAGGAAGATGGCGCGCAGACCGCCGTCTGCGACTATATCGCCGGCATGACGGATCGTTTTGCCGTTCAGACGTATCAGGATATCTTCATCCCGCGGGCGTGGAGCCGATAGCTTTTCGGCCGTTTTGTATAAATTTCACGGTTTGTGCAAAAATAATGCCAAATAAAGGAAGGTACAGGCGTTGATTCCCGAGTCTTTTTTGCAGGAGCTCAAGGATCGCTGTGATATCGAGAGCGTGGTGTCGCGCTATGTCAATCTCAAACGGAGCGGCCGCACGCTGGC
>CAUULH010000156.1:0-3731 GCA_963545875.1 uncultured Ethanoligenens sp. | reverse complement strand
CCTCGAGGATTTCCTTTTCCCAATTGACAGAAAGGCCTGACAGGGATAAAATATAGATATTATTAAATGTAATTTATTAATATCTATATTGGAGAACAGAATGAAAAAAGATACCGCAGATTTCGCAGCTTTGTTTAAGGCACTATCCGATGAAACGCGCCTGAAGATCATCGATATGCTTTCCTGCGGTGAGCTTTGTGCGTGCGATATTTTAAAAGGTTTTAAAATATCGCAGCCTACACTTTCTTATCATATGAAGATCTTGACGGAATGCGGCGTCGTCACGGGGGACCGGCGCGGCGCCTGGATGCATTACACACTGAACGATGATGTGGTCCAGCAGATCTATGCGTATTGGAAGCACTTGACGCATGACAAAGAAGACTGCATCTGCCACACGCTTCAAGACCCGGATTGCCCTGACTGTGAATAAAACGAAGAGTCGGCGATCTGGACGGCGATGTTTTCGAACCCGCAGAAGGAACTGCTCCCGCGGCTGAAAGCCCCATATCATACGGAAGCGGTCATCGTCACGTTTGCGGAGGCCACGCCGTTTTCCGAGGCAAAGCGGCTGGCGGATGACTTGCAGCAGGCAGGGATGTTGATAAAAGGGGACTCATCGGTTCAAGATTGCCCTTTAACCCTTTTGATCCGTCCGTTTTCATCAAAATACTTGTCCTTTAGATGGAGCGCAAACCGCACGAGCAAAATCATGACGGGGACCTCAATCAGCGGGCCGATCACGGCGGCAAAAGCCTGACCGGAACCGATGCCGAACACCGCGACCGATACGGCGATAGCGAGCTCAAAGTTGTTGCTTGCTGCGGTAAAGGAAAGCGTCGCTGTTTGATCGTATTTGAAACCGCGCTTATAAGAAATGAAAAAGCTGATCGAAAACATCAGGACAAAGTAAATGAGCAGAGGGATGGCAATCCGAAACACATCAAGCGGAAGTTCAACGATCATACGCCCTTTAAGCATAAACATGATGATAATGGTGTAGAGCAGCGCAATCAGGGCAAGCGGCGAGATTTTGGGGATGAAGGTTTTCGTCAGCCATTCCTTTCCTTTTGCGTGCATCACGGCAAAACGGGTGATGATTCCCGCTCCGAACGGGATGCCGAGATAAATGAGCACGCTGCGGGCGATTTCCAGCATGGAAACATGAACCGCCTTTTCTCCCCACGAAAGATGTAAGATCCCCGGCAGCACCGTAATGAACAGCCAGATGTAAACCGAGTAAAAAAGAATTTGAAAGATGGCGTTGAGAGCTACCAGCGCGGCGCAATATTCGTTGTCGCCTTTGGCAAGCGTATTCCAGATGATCACCATTGCGATGCAGCGGGCAAGACCGATGACGATGATCCCGGCCGCATACTCCGGTTTATCCGGCAAAAAAAGAAGAGCCAGAAGAAACATCAGGATCGGCCCGATGATCCAGTTCTGCAAGAGAGAAAAGCCGAATACCTTTTTGTTGTTTGCTACCTTGCCGATTTCCTCATACCTTACCCGGATCAGCGGCGGGTACATCATCAGAATCAATCCTGCTGCAATCGGCCAGGAAGTCGTACCGGTGCTCAGCTTATTGATAGCGGCGGCGGCGGCCGGGAGAAAATTCCCCGCCGCTACGCCGATTGCCATAGCCAAGAAGATCCACAGTGTCAGGAATCGGTCTAAGAAAGAAAGTCTTCCGCCCGTTTTTTCCAATCGTGCTGCCTCCAATTTATTCAAATAGGCTTAATCTGTTTTCGAAATTGCATTCAGCTTCTGCTGCAAAAATGTCCGATCCGATTTTTCAAGCGGAAGCGAAAGAAACAGCCCGATCTTCGTATCGAGTTCAGCTATAATCCGTCTGACTTGTTCCAGCTTTTCTTCCTCGGATCCCTCAAAGTAATCGGGGTCGTCTAGGTTCCAATGGGTTCGCAGTGCATTCCCCGGAAAAGTTGGACACTGGCTTCTGGCTTTCTCGCATAGAGTAATCACAAAGTCGAATGGCTGATTCAGAAAGGTTTCAATCGGTTTTGGCTTTTTGCTGCTGACATCGACTCCAAATTCCTGTAAGGCATTTACGACGATAGGGTTAATTCTCTTGGCTGGCTCGCTGCCTGCGCTGTAAGCGGCCACCCGGTCTTTTCCCTTCAGATTGAGAAGGGCTTCGGCGATCTGACTGCGTGCTGAGTTTTGGGTACACAAAAACAATACCTTTAACATTTTTCGTTTCTCCATTTTTAGCCTGCGTCTATTTCCATTGTGTCATTTCTCTTATTGGCAGGCCGCCTTGAATCGAATGATTCGCCGAAACAGTCCTTTTTTAATTGAGCATTTCATCAAGGGTGCAATAGATCAAGCAGTCGTTTGCCTTTGAGTTCAAACGGTTTCCACGGAATGACCGCGAAGTTTCCGTTTGAAACTTCTTTGACTTTTTCGATCCACGGGGTTTCCTCCGATGCCTTCGCTTTTAGAAAGCCACTGCTTGTATCAGCAAAGGACAGACTTTGGTTCACGATCCACCACTTTGCCGAAATGCCTGCGCGTTTCAGATCTTCAGCCAATCTTTGTGCTTCAAAGAAAGGCGTTGATTCAGGGAGCGTAACGATCACAACTTCCGTGTAGTCCGGATTTTTTAGTCTTGGCAGCAAGGCCCTTGCCGCTTCCGGCACATCGCCGCCCGAACCCTGCCCGTGCGCAACCAGCTCTTCGTACAGCGCCGCCCGAATTCTCGATCTGCCGGTTATAGCTCTGGGTGGATTCGAGCAACAGGAGCGTATGACCGGTAGGCGCCGTGTCGATCACCACTGTTTCACCTTGGCTTTTTGCCACGATTTCGGCAAAGGCCCGGAATATGGCGATTTCCTGTGTGCAGGGGGAACGCAAATCTTCCTCCACATAGGCAAGATCTTCCTCACGCATGGTCTTTCGGGCTTTGGTCAGCACTTCGTCCTTGTATTTTTGAAGCTCAAGTTGTTCGTCGACCGAAATGCCGGCGTCGCCGTCCATCACAAAATTCAGGTGATCGGCGGGGTCCGTGGTGGCGAGACGCACCTTTCGTCCTTTTCGGTTCAGCCCCAGCGCGATGGCGGCGGCCACCGTGGTCTTGCCGACGCCGCCTTTGCCCATCGTGAAGATCACTTTCTTGCCGGAGCGGTAAAGTTCCTCTACCACATCGGCTAATGCGGAGGAACTTATTTTTGTAGAACTGTTTCCGTCCATCTTACTCCCCGAATCGGAGAGCATATGCCGGACGTTTTCAATTCCGGTGATGTTGTAGGCCCGAAGAGGAACCATAGAAACCGGACGTTTCAAAAGATCGATGGGGATTTCTTTAAGCGCCTCCTTTTGTTTTTCAAACAGAGCGGTTTCCACCGGGTCGTCTGGATCGCTTCTTTCCAACAGTCCGTTGATCACTAGCAATTGATTGTCGATGCCGAGCGTTCCAAGTTCCTCGGATGCCCTTTTGGCCTCCAGAATCGGTGCGGCCTCCGGTCTTGTGACAAGTATGAGGGTCGTCAGTTTACCGTCGGCAAGAGTGCGGACGGCTTTCTTATAGATTTCCTTTTTGCTCTCCAACCCGGAAAGCTGGCCGAGACAGGACGCGCCGTGCGTGCTTTTGCTGATAAATCCCGTCCATGCGGAGGGGAGTTGAAGCATCCGCAGGGTGTGGCCCGTGGGAGCCGTATCAAACAGGATGTGGTCAAATTGTTCCGCTTTTTCTTCATCCGTCAGAAAGTCGG
>CAUULH010000155.1:0-3737 GCA_963545875.1 uncultured Ethanoligenens sp. | reverse complement strand
GGCCGCGTCCTTTCCCCGCGGCTGACCGATTTCCGCATGGTCATCAACCGCGTCCAGCCCGGCATTTTGAAAAAAAAGCTCGAAGGCGGGCTCGACGCGATCATCGACGCGGCCGCCGTTCGGCTCATCGGCGTGGTGCCGGAAGACCGGCGCGTCACGCTCAGCGCTTATGACGAACATCCGCTGGTGCACTCAGCAGACGAGCGCGGCGGTGCGGCGGAGGCATTCTGCCGCATCGCGCACCGTCTCCGCGGCCAAGATGTGCCTTTGATGAATTTTTGATCTTTCCCGCCGCAGCGCGGCGGATTTCGATTGTTGGAGGTGCCCCCATGAATATCGCCCTCATTGCCCATGACGCGAAAAAAGAACTGATGGTCCAGTTTTGCATCGCGTACTGCGGCATCCTCAGCCACCATTACCTCTGCGCGACCGGGACCACCGGCAAGCTGGTAGCCGATGCCACGGGGCTCGACATCCACTGCTTTTTAGGCGGCCCGCAGGGCGGCGACCAGCAGATCTCCGCGCGTATCGCCTGCAATGAGATCGACCTGCTCCTTTTCTTCCGGAATCCGCTCAACCCCAAGCCCACCGAGCCGAAAGAAATGAACATGCTGCGTCTCTGCGACGTACACAATATCCCGGTAGCCACCAATATCGCCACGGCGGAGATCCTGGTGCGCGCGCTCGACCGCGGCGACTTCGACTGGCGCGACATCGTCAACCCGAAACATCAGTAAGCCGGCATTTTTCCCGGTCCCGTCCGGGGACTTTCCCCGGGCGGGCTTTTCTTTTGCCCGGCTTTTCCGAGCATTTCCAATCAGATGGAGGAGGACCTGAATGGCCAATCGATTGCAGGCACCGCGTGGCACGGAGGACGTGACGCCGGAGCAGATCTATAAATGGCAGTATGTGGAGCAGACGGCGCGCCGGGCGGCGGCAAGGTTCGGTTTCGAGGAGATCCGCTTCCCCACTTTTGAATATACGGAGCTTTTTGACCGCGGCGTGGGCGGCACGACCGACATCGTGGAAAAAGAGATGTATACCTTTTCTAAGCGCGGCGATCCGCACAGCTACACGCTCCGGCCGGAAGGCACGGCTTCCACGGTCCGCGCCGTGCTCCAGGAAGGATTATCCGGCGGGCCGCTCCCGCTCCGTCTCTTCTATCTTATCTCCTGCTTCCGCGGCGAGCGTCCGCAGGCGGGGCGCCTGCGCGAGTTCCACCAGTTCGGCGCGGAGCTCTTCGGCGCCGCCAGCCCCGCGGCCGACGCGGAGCTCATCGGATTCGCGGCTTCCGTTCTGGGTGCGCTCGGCGTAAAAGGGCTTCGGCTGGAGCTGAACTCCATCGGCTGCCCGGAATGCCGGAAAGCCTACCGCAAGGCGCTGTACGACTATTTTGCCGCGCGCAAAGACGAGCTCTGCGACGATTGCAAAAGCCGCCTTGAACGCAATCCGCTTCGCATCCTCGACTGCAAGGTCCCGGCCGACCAGGTCATCGCCAAAGACGCGCCCATCGTGCTCGACTACCTCTGCGACGACTGCAAGGCGCACTTTGAACAGGTGAAAGCGCATCTGACGGAAGCCGGGCAGGCATTCGTCGTCAATCCGCACACGGTGCGCGGGCTCGATTATTATACTCGCACGGTCTTTGAGTTCATCGACGACACGCAGGGCCTCACGGTCTGCGCGGGCGGGCGGTACGACGGGCTCGTCTCGGAGCTCGGCGGGCCTTCGATGCCCGCACTCGGCTTCGGCATGGGGCTCGAACGCCTTCTCATCGTGATGGAGAAACAGCATTGCTTCTTTCCCGAGAAACCGCACGGCTTTCTTTACTTTGCCACGATGGGCGGCAAAGCGGCAAAAACGGCGGGAACGCTCACGCGCGCGCTGAGGAAAGCGGGCATCCCGGCGGAGACCGATCTGCTCGGCCGAAGCCTCAAATCGCAGATGAAATACGCGGACAAGCGCGGATTTTCCTATACCGTCGTGCTGGGCGACACCGAGCTCGAAAACGGTTCGGCCGTCCTCAAGCCGATGCGCGGCGGGAACGAGCAGACCGTCTCTCTGGAGCCGGACGCGTTTCTCGCGGCGGTGAAAAAAGCAGAAGCAGAACAACGAACGGAGGAAAGCTGAACCATGGCGGACACGATGCAAGGATTCAAACGGACGGGCTATTGCGCGGATTTTGAGAAAAAAGACGCGGGGCGGGAGATCGTCGTCTGCGGCTGGGCGGCCAAAAGGCGCGACCTCGGCGCGCTCCTCTTCGTCGATCTGCGGGACCGGAGCGGCATCCTCCAGCTCGCTTTCGGCAAAAACGAGGCCGCGCTCGAAAAGGCCCGCACCGTGCGGAACGAATATGTACTCGCGGCAAAAGGCATCCTCCGCCTGCGTGAAACGCCGAATCCCAAGCTGCCCACCGGGGAGATCGAGCTCGAAGTGACCGATCTGCGCATCCTCGCCAAAGCCGACACGCCGCCGTTCGAGATCGCGGACGCCGGCACGGTGAAAGAGGATCTCGCGCTCAAATACCGGTACCTCGATCTTCGCCGCCCGGAGATGCAGCGCAATCTGTTCGCGCGTCACCGGATCACCAAAGCCGCGCACGATTATTTCGATCAAAACGGCTTCATTGAGATCGAGACGCCGGATCTCATCAAAAGCACGCCGGAGGGCGCGCGCGATTATCTCGTGCCGAGCCGCCTGCGCGCCGGCCATTTCTACGCGCTGCCGCAGTCCCCTCAGCTCTATAAGCAGCTCCTGATGCTCGCGGGGTTCGACCGCTATATGCAGATCGCACGCTGTTTCCGCGACGAGGATCTGCGCGCCGACCGCCAGCCGGAATTTACCCAGATCGACCTCGAAATGTCGTTTGTGGACGAAAACGACATCATGTCTCTCAACGAGGGTTTCATGAAATCGGTTTTCCGCGGCGTGCTGGGCCTTGAAGTGAAAACGCCTTTTCTGCGGATGCCGTACGACGAGGCGATGGCGCGCTTCGGCAGCGACAAGCCGGATATCCGCTTCGGCATGGAGCTCCGCAATCTTTCCGATGCCGTGAAAGGCTGCGGTTTCGGCGTGTTTGAGAATGCCTTGAAAGCGGGCGGCAGCGTGCGCGCGCTCTGCGCGGAAGGCGGCGCTTCCCTCTCCCGCAAGGCGCTCGACCGCCTGACCGATTTCGTGAAAGATTTCGGCGTGAAAGGCCTCGCGTGGCTCAAACTCGGCGAGACGAAAAACGCCTCTTTCGGCAAATTCGTCTCGGAGGGAACACTTGACGCCATCGCGGAAAAAGCCGGGGCAAAAGCCGGCGACGCCGTGCTCATCGTGGCCGACGCGAACAGCCGGAAAGCCTGCACGGCGCTCGGCGCGCTCCGCCTGCATCTGGCTGAAAAAAACGGCCTTATCCCCAAAAACGAGTTTGCTTTCCTCTGGGTGACCGATTTCCCGCTGTTCGAATACAGCGAGGAGGAAGGCCGCTTTATGGCCATGCATCATCCGTTCACCGCGCCGCGGGAAGACAGCCTCGATAAGCTGGAAAGCGATCCGGGCGGCTGCTATGCCCGCGCCTACGATATGGTGCTCAACGGCACGGAAGTGGGCGGCGGCTCCATCCGCATCCACGACCGCGCGCTCCAGCAGCGCATGTTCAAAGCGCTCGGGCTCTCGGATGAAACGGTGAAACAGCGTTTCGGCTTTCTCACCGAGGCGTTCCGCTACGGCGCGCCGCCGCACGGCGGCATGGC
>CAUULH010000154.1:0-3755 GCA_963545875.1 uncultured Ethanoligenens sp. | reverse complement strand
GCCGCGTCGAAGGCATCGACGATGATGAGCTTGACCTTCATCTTTTCGGGGATAAGGCTTTTGATGAACACGCTGGCGCTCTGCCCGGGATGCACGTCTTCTCTCGGCTCTGCAAGGCCCGCGAGGTTCGGTGTGAGCTCCACGAAAACGCCGTAGCTCTCCTGCGAGCGCACGATGCCGGCCACCGTTTCGCCCGGCGAGAAACGGGCGGCATTCTCTTCCCAGGTGCCGAGCAGTTCTTTATGCGAGAGACAAACGCGCCGGTTCTCTTCTTTCGACCGGACGACGGCTTTGATATCCTGCCCGACGTGGAACCGATCCCGCGGATGGGAGATGCGCGAGATGGAAATGAAATCAATGGGGATGAGCGACGGGATGCCGCAGCCGATATCGACGAACGCGCCGAACGGCTCGAGATGCGTGACCCGCACATTGATGACGTCGCCCGGCAGAAGGCCGGCGACGTAGCCATCCATCGCTTCCCGCTGGGCGGCGCGGCGCGAAAGCACCGCCACCGGCCTGCCGTCCGCCTGCTTTTGGATCTCCATCACCTTGAAGCAGACGGCTTTGTTTACCCGGGAAATCACGGCGATATCGCGAGTCGTCCCGTCATCAAGCCCGATCGCGCCTTCTTCTCGGGGGATGATGCCCTTCATACAGCCGAGATCAACGATCAGATTATGCTCGCCGTCGCAGATGAGCGCGCGTGCTTCCAAGATCCGTTCTTCCTCTTTGGCCCGCAGAAGGCTGTTCGGCGAGCGCATCGCCTCGCGGTTTTCCGCGGTGTCTAAAAGCCATCCTTCGGGCTTGATCTCCGCCATGCTATGTACCTCCTCTTTTTGCAGTCCCTGCCCCATCTATATGCACCTGTCCGGAATATATTTGCCGAATGGAAACAAAATATAAAAAGCCGCCCGCGGCAAAAGACCGCGGGCGCCTAAACTAGAAAAAGCAGGCTTTCTTTTTTATTTTCTGTGATAATCATCCGTGCGCAGACCCGTTCCGCCCATCCGGCGCATGGCGCTCTGCGCATAGCGCGCGCTTTTTTCATCCGGCACCTCCACGCAGAGCGCCGTTTCGCCTCCGGCATCCGCACCGCCCGGCTGGTCGCTTTCCCTCACGTTGTCCACCATCGGATACGGAGCGAACGTACCGGGGCTCAGGCTGCTGTTTCCCGGACCGGGAAAGACGGTTCCAAGCGGAAAGAGCGAATCTTTCGGCTTGGGCTGGATGCGGTCGAGGTGACGTATCCGCGCGTTCGGAACTCGATTTTCGATATGCTCGACGGCAAGCTCCGCCGCGTCCTTCGTGTCAAAGACCCCATAAATAGCGATCATTTTCTGGCCCCTTTCCCTTTTGGATCTTTTCTCTTCTTTTTAGTATGGGCGGCTTCCTTTGCCGCATACATGAAATTTGCCGCTTTTCCCAAAATCATGCTATAATAAAGAAAGACGCATCACGGAAAGGCGGGAGAAGATTGAACGTCAGAGTCGGCGATACGGTCGCATTGAAAAAAGCGCATCCCTGCGGCGGCAGGCGGTTCCTCGTCCTGCGGGTCGGCGTGGATTTCAAATTGCGATGCCTCTCCTGCGGGCACGAATTTATGGTGCCCCGCGTCAAAATCGAAAAAAGCATCCGCGCGGTAGAACCCGCTTCTTCCTGACCGCGCGGTCTTTCTGGTGATCTGTTTATGTTTGAACAACTTCAAGATATGTGCGGCCGCTACGAAGAGCTCGCGGCACGGCTCGCTCAGCCGGATGTCCTCTCCGACCGGGATATCTATACAAAATCGATGAAAGAATACAAAGAGCTCACGCCGCTGGTGGAGACCTACCGCGCCTATCAAAAAGCCTGTGCGGAGGAAAAAGAGGCGCTCGACATTTTACAAGGCGGAGAGACCGACCTGCACGCTTTGGCCGGCGAAGAGCTTGCCCACGCGAGGGCCGGCCAGAAAAGCCTTGCCGAAAAACTGCGCGTATTGCTTCTGCCAAGGGACCCGAACGACGAAAAAAACGTCATCATGGAGATCCGTGCCGGCGCGGGCGGCGAGGAAGCCGCGCTTTTCGCCGCAGACCTCATGCGGATGTACGGCATGTACGCCGACCGCCGCGGCTGGCAGACCGAGCCGCTCAATTTGAACGAAACGGAGCTCGGCGGCATCAAAGAAGCCTCTTTTATAATCGTGGGCGAAGGGGCGTACAGCCGCCTGAAATTTGAGAGCGGCGTGCACCGCGTCCAGCGCGTGCCGGAAACGGAGACCAGCGGGCGCATCCACACCTCCACCGTAACGGTCGCCGTACTGCCGGAAGCTGAGGAAGTGGATGTGGCCATCGCGCCGGAAGACCTGCGTATCGACACCTACCGGAGCAGCGGCGCGGGCGGCCAGCACATCAACAAGACGGAATCGGCCATCCGCATCACGCATCTGCCCACCGGGCTGGTAGTGGAATGCCAGGACGAGCGCAGCCAGTACAAGAACCGCGACCGCGCGATGAAGATCCTCCGCTCGCGCCTGCTGGACCGCGCCCAGCACGCCCAGCACGAAAAGATCGCCGAAGAGCGCCGCACGCAGGTCGGCACGGGCGACCGCAGCGAGCGCATACGCACCTATAATTTCCCGCAGAGCCGCGTGACGGACCACCGCATCGGGCTGACGATCTACCGCCTGAGCGAAGTGCTGTCCGGTTCTCTCGACGAGATCATCGATCCTTTGATCACCGCCGACGAGGCGGAAAAACGGAAAGCCGGTGAAGCCGTTTAAGCGGCGTTAAGATATGAATACCCTTGTTTTAAAGACCGACCCGGAGTGCCCGGACGCCGCCGTCTGCGAGCGGGCGGGAAAGATCCTGAAAAACGGCGGGCTCGCCGCCATCCCGACTGAAACGGTCTATGGCCTCGCGGCAAGCGCGCTCGACGATACGGCTGTTCACGCGATCTTTACGGCCAAAGGCCGCCCGCAGGACAACCCGCTCATCGTGCACCTCGCCGCGCCGGACTGGCTTCCCCGCTACGCGGAGATCATTCCGCCCGCGGCCCGGAAACTGGTGGATGCGTTCTGGCCCGGGCCGCTCACGCTCGTGCTGCCCAAGCGCGCCATGCTTTCGGATGCCGTTTCCGCCGGGCTGCCCACGGTGGGATTCCGCTGCCCGTCGCACCCGGTCGCTTCCGCCATCATCGCAGCGGCGGGCGTCCCGCTCGCCGCGCCCTCGGCCAACCGCTCCGGCCGCCCCAGCCCGACGACCGCCGCGCATGTGCTTCTCGACCTTGACGGCGTCATCGACGCCGTGGTGGACGCCGGGCCGTGCGCCGTGGGCGTGGAGTCCACCGTCGTGTCGTTAAAAGACGGCATCCCGCATATTCTCCGTCCGGGCGGCATCACGCCCGAACAGCTCAAAGCCGTGCTCGGCCGCGTAGAAGTGGATCCCGCCGTCACCAAAGGCCTCGCGCCCGGGCGGAAGGCCGCTTCTCCCGGCATGAAATATAAGCACTACGCGCCAAAAGCGAACGTCACCATCCTCAAAGGCCCGCTGCCGGCTTTCGCGGCCTACGCGCGCGCCCACGCGGAAAAAGACACCTACGCGCTCTGCTTTGCCGGCGAAGAAAAGGCCATCGGCCTGCCGTGCATCTGCTACGGCAGGCCCGGCGACCCCGCTTCTCAGGCCCGCGGGCTTTTCGGCGCTCTGCGGGAGCTCGACGCGCGCCGCGCCGCGCGGGCATTCGCCCGCTGCCCGGAGGAAAACGGCGTGGGCCTCGCC
>CAUULH010000153.1:0-3813 GCA_963545875.1 uncultured Ethanoligenens sp. | reverse complement strand
AGTTTTTATACGGCCGTTTTGAATATTGCGGCGAAACTTTTCCTTTTTATGCCCATCGGGTTCTATTTGGGCGTTTTTTCAAAAAAAATCGACGCGGGCAAAAAGGCCGTTGTCATTGTCGGCATTCCTGTCCTCGTCGAAGTTTTACAGTATGTTTTTGCGCGCGGCATCGCGGATATCGACGACGTCATCGTCAATTCGTTGGGCGGATTTGTGGGTCTTTTGCTGTTTTTTGGAATTGAAAAAGCCTATCGCCTTTATCGGAAAGATCCGACTGCCCGGTTGTTCGTTTTTCGGCAGACGTCAGTCGATCACATGATGCCTGTACCATTTCTTCCCTTTGAAGCGCCGGAGAAAGATGAATCCGCGCACCGACCATTCGAGGTCCATGGCGAACCAGAAGCCCATGATGCCGAGCTTGAGGAGCATGCCGAGCAGGATGCCGGTGCCGATACGGAAGAGCCACATCGAAAGCATGGAAACCATCGAGGTGAATTTGGCGTCGCCCGCCGCGCGCAGGGCGGAAGGCAGGATAAAGCTGAAACTCCAGATGGGGATCTGAGCCAGTGCGTTCACCGTAAGGATGATGGTGATGGTGCGCTGTAGATAGGCCGGCGAATGAAAAAGGAACGACATCGAGGCCGTGACGGGAATGGTGAGCAGGGCCGTCAGGCAGAAACAGCCGCAGGAGAGCGCGATGAAGTGGCGGATGAAGCGCTTGGCGTGACGATGGAGAGCAGGAGCGCGTTGCCGGGAATCTGCACCACGCCGGTCACGGCGTTGCAGATAGCGTTCACGGAGATAGCCGCCGTGCCGAGACCCACGATGAGGACCTGCGTCACGATCTTTCCGCCATTGAAGAACATCTGCTCCGCCGCGAACGGCAGGCCGACGAACAGTACCCGGCGAACCGTGTCGAAATGCACTTTCATCATGTCTTTCCAGCGGAAATGGAGCGACATGTTGATGTGCGTCAGGTAAAAAAGCGCGAAGACTGCGGCCAGATAACGCGAAAGATTGACGGAGACCGCCATGCCCATAACGCCCATGTGCAGGCCGTTGATAAAAACGAAGTTGAACCCGACATAGGAGAGGTTCATGATGAGCGTAAGCATCAGGGCACTGCGCGCCTCGCCCACGCCGCGCAGTGCGCCGCAGACGCTTTCTTCTATGGCGATGCCGCAGTAAGAAAGACAGCTGCCAACGAAATAGATGCGCGCGGCCCGCATCACGTCTGCGGCGGCCGCGCCGAACAAAAGGCCAAGCAGCGGCTGATGCACCAGCAGGAACAGACCGCTTACGGCAAAAGAAAAAGCGAATACCGCAAGAATAGAAGCCGCGGTGGAAACGGAAAGCATATCCGTTTCGCCGCGGCCTTTGTATTGGGCGACGACGACCGTGCCGCCGGTGGCGATGGCCACAAAAACGGAGATCAGAAAAATATTGATGGAATCCACCATGTTGACGGCGCTCATGGCCGCCATGCCGGTGGAGCTGATCATAGACGTGTTGATGAGCTGGCTGCCGAAAACGAAAGCCTGATCGACGACCAGCGGCAGAATGACCGCCAGGACCTGCCGGTAATCCATCGTATTGCCGGTCAGGAAGCGCCGCGCCGCGCCGCCGAACCGGGCTTTTGTTTCTGATAGCAAAAATCTGCGCAAAAGACCGCCACACTTTCTGAAAAAACTCGTCGAACAAGAGAACCGTTTCGCTCATTGTATCACAAAGCGATTGGGCAAAAAAGAGGCGCAAAAAAAACATCCGCCCTGAAGCGGATGCAGATCGATATCACCATGCTTTTCAGCAAAAAGGGAGAACGGGATTCAGTCGTCGCCTAGGGCGATGCAGCCTTGCGGAAATTCCGGCGAGCAGACGGCCTCGTTCGGAATGCGATATTCTTTGTCGGCTTTCACCGCGATGTTTTTCTTCACGAGTCTTTTGTTGTCGTCTTTCATTTTTAAGCACCTCCTTGAACTGCTTATACTATACCATAATGGTGTACTTAAGTCAAGCCTTTTGACAAAAAATTTCAGCTCATTCGGTCAGGCCGTCGGCGCATATATAAAGAGGAAAGGAGAGGATGCCATGGCCCGGTTCCATCGGCGTTATCGTTTGCCGCGCAGGACCCGCATCTGCCTGCGCGCGGCGCTGTGCGTCATCGTTCTGCTCTTTGGCTATTTGTTTTTCGACAGCCGCCTCGAGCCCGTCTTTCGAACCTATGCGGCTTATATGGCCAAAAGCATCGCCGTACGCCGCCTTAACGACGCGGTGGGGCAGACGCTGAAAAACGACCCGGTGAGCTGTGATGAGCTGATGACCTATCAGAAAAACGACGATGGGGAGATTATTGCCGTGCAGGCGAACGCCGTGAAGATTAATACATTGAAATACGAAATCACGCGCGGCGTGCTGAACAATCTGAACGAGCTGCCGGGAAAAAAGTTTACCGTGCCGCTCGGGAACGTGATGGGCGGTGCCGCGTTCACCGGCCGCGGCCCTGCTCTTACGCTCTGCTTTTCGCCGGTGGAGGACGTGGATTCGTCCGTTTCCAGCAAATTCACCTCGGCAGGCATCAATCAGACGAAGGAAGATATCTACCTCACGGTGAAAGCGGATGTGACGGCCATGCTTTCCGGCAGCGGCACGACCGTCCATGTCAAGAACGATTTTTTGATCGCGGAAAGCGTCGTCGTCGGCACGGTGCCGAGCCAGTATTTCGATATGAACGGTTCTTCCGGCTCGTCGGCGGGGAGCGCGTATCTCTACGGCAATACCGGCTCGTCCGCCGCGTCTTCCGCGCATAAAAAATAAGGGCCGTGCGGAACGGAGGTTCCGCGCGGCCCTGAGAGGCGGGTTTTCAGTTCAGGCTGCTTTTGTCAAAATGGTCGAGAAAATCTTTCGCCGCGCCGGCTACTTTTTGCAGGCAGGCGGGGTCGAACGGTGTTTCGAGCCCCACTTTGCCGAGCAGACCGGTAAAGGTGTCCGTCCCGCCGAGACGGCAGAGCGCCACATATTTCTGCCAGGCGGCGGCGCGGTCTTTCCGCATCAGCGCCCAGAACTCCAGCGCGCAGGTCTGCGCGAGGCAGTAGTCGATATAATAAAACGGCCGCTCGTAGATATGGCTCTGCCGCTGCCAACGCCCGCCGCGGGCGAAAAAGCCATCCGGGTCGTCGTATTTCAGCGTGGGCTGATAGATGCGCTCGAGCTCGAGCCACGCCGTTTTGCGCTGGGCGGGCGTCATCTCCGGATGGTCGTAGACGACGTGCTGGAACTCATCGACCAGGCAGCCGTAAGGAAGAAAAAGCAGCGCGCCCGCCAGATGCAGGTAGCGGTAGCGGTCGGCGTCTTTTCCGAAAAAGAGTTCCATCCACGGCCAGGTGAAAAATTCCATCGACATCGAATGGATCTCGCAGGCCTCGTAGGTGGGCGAGCGGTATTCCGGCGGGAACAGATCGCGCGAGAGGTAGGATTGGAACGCGTGGCCGGCCTCGTGCGTCAGCGTTGAGATGTCTTCGGAGGTGCCGTTGAAATTGGCGAAAATGAAAGGCGAGCGGTAATCCGGCAGGTCGGTGCAGTAGCCGCCCGCCGCCTTGCCCTTGCGGCCCAGCGCGTCGAAAAGCTCGTTTTTCAGCAGAAAATCGAAAAATCCGCCCGTTTCCGGCGAAAGCTCGCGGTACATCTTCCGCCCGTTTTCAAAGATCTCTTCCGGCGTACCGTGCGGTTTGGGGTTGCCGCCCGGGAACTGGAGCGCTTCGTCATAGAGATAGAGGTCGGAGAGCCCGAGACGTTTCCGCTGTTTTTCGCGCAGTT
>CAUULH010000152.1:0-3818 GCA_963545875.1 uncultured Ethanoligenens sp. | reverse complement strand
CCGTCAAGGCGGTCTCGTATAATCCGACAAAGGCCAAGGAGCTTCTGAAAGAAGCCGGCTGGAACAGCGGCAAGAACCTGGATTTCTACGTCAACTCCGGCGATACGACGTTCGTGAACGGCAGCAATGTCATTGCGCAGGAACTCAAGCAGGTCGGCGTCAACGTGACGATCCACACCGTCGATCTGGCCACGCTGATGGAAAAGGCGAGCGCGCAGAGCTTCGATCTGCTGGCCGTGCAGTATACCTACGCGCCGGTCGATCCGTATCCGGATGTCAAATGGCTTCTCGGCGGCGCCGGGAGCTGGACGAATTTTGAATCCTCCGATGTGAACGACGCGCTTGCCAAGACGCAGACGACTTCGGACTCGTCCGTTGTCAAGCAGCAGTATACGTCGATCGACAAGATCGTTCAGGAGCAGGTCCCGATGGCGAACCTCTATGTCATCCGTTCGCTTGGCGCGGCCCAAAAGACGCTGAAAAACGCGCATCCGGATGTCTACGGTTCCTTTATCAATATTCAGGATTGGACGTTCGACTAAAATCGATCTGTCGGGAGGATGAGCGGTTCGTTGTCAAATCTGCTGGAAATCAAAGATCTGGAAGTCACGTTCGGTTCGGGAAACGCGGCGGCTGTGCGTTTGGACAAGGTAAGCTTCATGGTGGCGGAAGGCGAGATCCTCTGCGTCGTCGGTGAATCCGGCTGCGGAAAGAGCTTGACTTCACTTGCCGTCATGGGGCTTTTGCCCGCTAATGGCCGGGTGACGGGCGGGCAGGTCCTTTTTGAAGGAAAAGATCTGCTCAAGCTTTCCGATAAAGAGATGGATGCTTACCGCGGCCGGGAGCTCGCGATGATCTTTCAGGACGCGCTGGCTTCGCTGAACCCGGTGTTCACCATCGGGAATCAGGTCACGGAGAGCATCCTTGCCCATACCGCCGTCAGCAAGGCGGAAGCGCGGGCGCGCGCCGTCGCGCTTTTGGGCCGCGTGGGCCTGCCGGAGCCGGAAAGCCTGCTGAAAAAATATCCGTTCGAGCTTTCCGGCGGGATGCGCCAGCGCGTGATGATCGCCATGGCGCTTTCCTGCCATCCCAAACTGCTCATCGCCGACGAGCCGACCACGGCGCTCGACGTCACGATCCAGGCGCAGATTATGCAGCTGCTGCGCGAGCTCCAAAAAGAACTTGCCATGTCGGTCGTTCTTATCACGCACGATATCGGGCTGGTGGCACAGATGGCGGACCGCGTGGCCGTGATGTATGCCGGCCAGATCCTCGAGCAGGCCGAAGTGCATGAACTTTTTGCCCGCCCGCTCCACCCGTATACGCGGATGCTGCTCGAAACGGTGCCGAGCATAAAAGGAGCGTCCGACCGGATGCTCACGGCAATCCCCGGCGTCGTGCCGGAGCGGTACGGCCGCATCGAGGGCTGCCGTTTCCGCGACCGATGCCCGTACCGGAAAGGGGACTGCTGGAAGCGCACGCCGGTCTTTGAGGCGGCAAAAGGCCATCTCACCCGCTGCGACTTAGGGGCAAGACCTTTGGAAGGGAAGGCGTGAGGGCGATGGCGGAAGAACAGGCGCTGCTCACAGTGGCGCATCTCAAAAAATATTATCCGGTCAAGGGCGGCTTTTTCGGCCGAAAAGTTGCCGAAGTGCACGCCGTGGACGACGTGAGCTTTTCCATCCGAAAAGGCGAAACGCTCGGCCTCGTGGGCGAATCCGGCTGCGGCAAATCCACGCTCGGGCGGCAGATCGTCCGGCTCGAAAAGCCCACGGCGGGCCGCATCAGCCTCGGCGGCACGCTCATCTCCGAAAAGTCGGAAAAAGAGCTGGCGCCGGTGCGCACGCAGATCCAGATGGTCTTTCAGGATTCCTATTCGTCGCTCAATCCGCGCAAGCGGGTCTTCGATATTTTGGCGGAGCCGATGCTTTACCATCACATCGTCACGCCGTCGGAGGCCGATGCCGAAGTGGACAGGCTGCTCGACCTCGTGGGGCTGGTCCGCGGCAGCAAATACCGTTTTCCGCACGAATTTTCCGGCGGGCAGCGTCAGCGCATCTGCATCGCGAAAGCGCTCGCTCTGCGGCCGTCCTTTCTCGTGTGCGACGAGCCGGTCAGCGCGCTGGACGTTTCCATTCAGGCGCAGATCCTCAATCTGTTCAGGGATCTCAAGCAGAAGACGGTGCTCACGTCGCTTTTTATCGGCCATGGCCTCGCGGCGGTCAAATATGTCAGCGACCGCGTCGCCGTGATGTATCTCGGCCGCATCGTCGAGATCGCGGACGCGGAAGAGCTTTTTGCCCAGCCGGCGCACCCGTATACACGGGCCCTCTGCGCGGCGATTCCCGATCCGGATCCCAATGAGCGGAACCGCGCGTTCACGCTGAAAGGCGAAGTGGATAAGAAGGCCATCCGCGTAGATGCAGGCAAAACAAAGACCGGCTGCCTGTTCGCGTCCCGCTGCCCGATGGCGAAGCCTTCCTGCCTTGAAAAGACGCCGTCTCTTGAGCCGGTCCGCCTGGGAAGCGGCCATCTCGCGGCCTGCCCGGTCGTATTGCAGACGGAAAGGCGGGGATAGCGCCATGTGGAAATACGTCTTAAAACGCGTGATGATCGCCGTTCCGGTCCTGATCGGCATCACCGTTATCGATTATTTTCTGATGAGCCTCGCCGGCAATCCGCTCAGCATGATCACGGGCGCGCATGTATCTAAAGCGGCGCTCGCGCAGAAGAGTGTCCAGCTCGGGCTCAACAAGCCGGTCATCGTGCAGTATTTCACCTGGCTCTCACAGGTGATGACGGGCAACTTTGGCTATTCGGTCAAGAACAGGCAGATGGTCTCGGCCATGATCGGCTCGCACCTCGGCCCCACGCTCCTGCTGATGGGTGTCTCGTTCTTGGTCAGTATGCTCATCGCCCTGCCGGCGGGCATTTACAGCGCCGTGCATCAGAACAAAAAAGGCGATTATGCCCTGATGGGCCTTTCGTATCTCGGCAACAGCATTCCGAGCTTTTTTCTCGCGCTGATCCTGATCTACGTTTTCACCATCAAGCTCAATCTTCTGCCTTCCGGCGGCATGACGACGCTCGGCGACGCGACGGACGTCGGCGACGTCGCGCGCCATATGGTCATGCCGGTCATCGTTCTGGCCGTCTCGATGGCGGGGACGAATATCCGCTATGTCCGGAGCGCGATGCTCGAGATCTTGCAGCAGGACTACCTGCGCACGGCGCGGGCGAAAGGCATCGGGCGCTTCCGCGTGATCGGCAAGCACGCGCTGAGGAACGCGCTCATTCCCATCATCACGGTCTTCGGCATGGAGATCCCGATCCTGTTCGGCGGCGCGGTCATCGTGGAGCAGGTGTTCTCTTGGCCGGGGCTCGGCCTTTTGACCATGAGCGCGGTCATCAACCGGGATTATCCGGTCATCATGGGCGTGAGCCTTGTGGCGGCGCTGGTCGTGCTCATCGGCAACCTGCTGGCGGATATCCTGTACGCGGTCGTCGATCCCACCATTCAATATCATTGACGGGAGGAAGCTGTTTTGGGTTTATTGATGCGAAATCCGGTCCGCGGTATCCGGAACGGGATGGGCCGGTATTTCTGGGGCCGCTTCAAAAAGCACCGCCTGTCGATGGTCTGCCTTGTCTTTCTCGCCGTGATGGCCGCCGCCGCCGTGCTGGCTCCGCTCATCGCGCCGCATGACCCGAACGCGATCGCCGGCCCGTTTTCGAGCGCGCCGAGCGCGCAGTTCCTGTTTGGAACCGATCAGATCGGCCGGGACGAATTCAGCCGTCTGCTGTACGGCACGCGGGTC
>CAUULH010000151.1:0-3820 GCA_963545875.1 uncultured Ethanoligenens sp. | reverse complement strand
ATTTTGGAGACCGGCGTGGTAAAGACCAGCATCATCCTCAAAAACGGCCGGGAATTCAACATCGCTTATCTGAACGCGCCCGACATCATCTCCCTGCTGCGCGACGAAGTCTCGAGTTATACGGCCGAGCCGTATAACGTGCGTGTGGAAACGGACTGCGCTTCTTTTTACCAGGTCTCGCGCGTGGTATTCTGGAAATGGATCAACCATGACCAGAAGCTCCAGAGCTTCATCAAGAATTACTATCGCGGCAAGCTGGCGGAGAGCATCCAGCGCCAGCAGACCATGACGATGAATGGGAAAAAAGGCGCCGTCTGCGGTCTGCTTTTATCCCTCGACAAACGGTTCGGGGTCCTCACGGAAAAGGGAAGACTGATCGATTTTACGATAACGGATGAAGACATCGCGGGTTTCTGCGGCGTTTCTTCCCGCAGCAGCGCCAACCGCATCATGCAGGATCTGAAGAAGAGCGGCGTCATCGAGTCTCACCGGAACAAGATCTTGATCCGCGATCTTTCCGCCCTCAAAGACATCGTCGGCGAGTGACCTTCCCGAACTTTTCCGCTCCTTTTCATTCCGGCAGGGATGGTGTATAATGAGATACCAGATCATCCGGAAACGGGGAAGACCCGGCCGGACCGGAGAGGTGGCCTATGCCCGGATACGACAATGAGCGCGTTTCCGTCATCATGCCGGTCTACAACAAAGAGCGGTATCTGGCGGAAGCGGTGGATTCCGTCTGCGCGCAGACGGTGCAGGATTGGGAGCTTTGGCTGATCGACGATCGTTCGACGGATCGTTCCCTCGCGATCGCGGAGGCTTATGCGGCAAAAGACACCCGTATCCGCAGTGTGCG
The DNA here is from genome assembly GCA_963545875.1 of uncultured Ethanoligenens sp. Classification (GTDB taxonomy): domain Bacteria; phylum Bacillota; class Clostridia; order Oscillospirales; family Ethanoligenentaceae; genus Ethanoligenens. Next base: position 2,964 of record CAUULH010000151.1, on the reverse strand, counting down.
GATGCCGGTCAACGGCGGCGCCGCGGCCGCGCGCAACGAGGGCCTTTCGCGCGCGAAAGGCCGGTATGTCGCCTTTTTGGACGCGGATGACCTCTGGCTGCCTCAAAAGCTCGAAAAACAGCTCGCCTTCATGCGTGAAAAGGGCGTGGGCTTTCTCTATACCGCCATCACGATGATGGACGAAAACGGCGCGGAGACGCGCGGCAAACGCCCGGTGCGCGCCGTCGTGGATTACCGCTATCTGCTTTCCAACACGGTGATCGCCTGCTCGTCGGTCCTTATCGACCGCGTGCATATCGGCGATTTTCGGATGCCGCCCGTGCGTAAAGGGCAGGATTTCGCCACCTGGCTCTCTATTTTGAAAAAAGGCCACAAGGCTTACGGTCTCGACGAGGCGCTGGTGCGCTATCGTGTCGCGCCCGGCGCCATCTCTTCGAACAAAGCCGGAGCGCTCGCCCGCACCTGGCACATCTACCGCGATGTGGAGCATCTGCCGTTTTTCTCCGCGGCGGGGTATTTTTTTCTTTATGTGCTGCACGCCGTCCGAAAATACTGGATGTGAGGGAACTGTGGAAACAGCCGACTATGTTTTTGTGGTGCTGATCTATCGCAATCCCGGCGACCTCTCCGGCTTTCTTTCCTCGCTTGACCGCGTTGAAGGCACCTGCCGCGTCGTGGTGGTCAACAGCTTCTATGATGAAAAGTCGCGCGCCGGGGCCGAAGCCGTCTGCCGCGGGCACGGCTGTGCTTTTTTGAACGTGGAGAACCGCGGATACGGCGCGGGGAACAACGCGGGCATCGCGTATGCGCGCGCGCATTACCGTTTTTCCTATTTGGTCGTCAGCAACCCGGACATCGAGATCGAAGCTCTGCCGAAAACGGTGCTCGGCGCCGCGGGTTCGGCCGTCCTGCTCGGGCCTCTGGTCAAAACGGACGGCGGCAAGAGGCAGAACCCTTATATGCCCGCGTTCAGCGCCTTCCGCGAACGGCTGATGCGTCATTACGCCGCTCATCCCCGCGCGCTGTGGGCCTTTTACGCGGCGGTGGCGCTCAACAAGACGCACCGCATCTTGTTCAACGCGTTCCGCGGCGGGCGGGAAGGGCGCGTGTATGCGCTGCACGGCAGTTTCCTGCTCTTTTCGGCCCCCGCGCTCGAAAAGCTCGCGCCGCCCTTCGATACGCGCATGTTCCTTTTCCGGGAAGAAGACCATCTTGCCCGCCGGGCAAAACGGCTGGGCATCCCGATGGTATATCGGCCGGACATCCGCGTGCGTCATCACGAAGACGGGAGCGTCCGCTTTCTCGACCAAAAAGTCCAGCGCATCGCGCTCGATTCTCTGCGGGTCTATTTCGGCCTCAAACGCTAAAAACCGTCAAGGAGGATGCGTGTGGCAAACGGCATCATCAGGCGGGGCATCGCCAACGTCAAATATGTGCTGCTCTCGCAGTTCTCGTATTATCTAGTTACTTTTTTCACCTCGTTCGTCCTGCCGGGCGTGCTGGGTGTCGTGCCCAACGGCTATTATCAGGTCTATTTTTTTTATACGACGAGTTTCGTCGGCCTGATGCACCTCGGCTTCAACGACGGGGTCTTTCTCAAATACGGCGGCTATGAGTTCGACGCCCTGCCAAAGCCCCTTTTCCGCACGCACATGCGGCTTTATGTCGGCATGAGCGGTCTGGAGACCGCCGCCGTTCTGCTCCTTATCCTGGCAGAGCCCGACGTGAACAAGCGGTTCGCCTTTTTTTTCGTGGCGCTCAATATCGTCACGGTCAATCTCTCCGCGCTGCTCAATTACATCAACCAGGCGACGGGGCGCATCAAGCTCTACAGCCTCATCGTCGTGCTCGAAAAAGCGCAGATCCTCGCCGGGCTCGCGGTGATGCTGCTCGCCGGGCACATCGATTTCCGCGCCGTCATCGTGCTCGACTACGCCGCCAAAGCCGTGGTGCTCATCATCAACATCGCCTGCTGCCGCGGGCTTTTCCTCGGGCCGCGCGTCTCCGTCCGCGCCGCGTGGCGCGACTACTGGGATACTATCCGCGTGGGCGTCAAACTGATGATCGCCAACCTGATGGCCATGCTCGTGATGGGCGCCGGCAAGCTTTTTCTCGAACGGCTCGGTTCCGTAGCGGATTTCAGCCAGTATTCGTTCGCCGTCAACGCCATGAGCATCGCCATGGCCTTTATCTCCGCCGTGGGGCTCGTTCTCTATCCGGTGCTCTGCCGGCTCGAAAAGGCATCGCTTCCATACTATTTCCAGCGCATCAACCGTCTGCTCTGCGCTTTCATCTTCACAATGATGCTCATCTATTACCCGCTGGTGCCCGTTATCCGTATTTTTCTGCCAAAATACACACCAGTGTTATCTTATCTCTATCTGCTTTTCCCCATCGTGATCATGCAGAGCAAGATGCAGCTGCTCATCAACAACTACTATGAGTCTCTGCGGGAGGAAAAGGCGATGATGTGGGCCAATATCTCCTCGGTAGCGCTGTTCGTCGCGGTGGCGCTCCCGCTTTTCCTGCTCCATCATTCCGTGCTCGTCATCGTTTGGGTCACGCTGGGCGTATTCGTCTGGCGCTGCTATGCCTCGGAGATCTTTCTCAAAAAGCGCATGGGCATCCGCAGCCTGCGAAATATGGCGGAAGAACTGGGCATGGGCGCGCTTTTCCTGCTCGTGAACGGCTTCCTCGGGCTGCTGCCCGGCCTTTTTCTCTATGGGGCGGCGGTGGCGGTCTATCTGCTCCGCTACCGCAAAGAATTGCTGCCTGCCGTCCGCACGGTGCTGGGCAGCGCGCTCAACCGATAAATGGGATGTTTTGCCTCCCGTTCGTGGCAGTTTTTCCCTTCTTTTATTATTCTCACAAAAAAATTATTAATATTTTGCAAATATCATTGACAATCCACAAATTTTGAATATACTTAAGATTAAATTCGTTTGTTAGATATAAGCGAAAACC
>CAUULH010000150.1:0-3855 GCA_963545875.1 uncultured Ethanoligenens sp. | reverse complement strand
ACGTAAGGTTATAATTATTATTTCTGACGGACGTGATCAAAACAGCCGTTTTTCGTTGAACTTTAAGGAAATAGGCTATCTTTTTGCTTTTTTCGGAAGATCTTTTTTATCAGCAGCGCACCTGCCGCAAGACCCAGACCCACAATGGGAAGCCATGTCCCACTGCCGCCGGCATCAGGAAGAGCCGGAAGCTGATGGTCGGAAAGCGTGACGTTCACCGTCCCATCATTCACCGTCGACGAATCGATGACGACCTCGACCGCTTTGCCATACAGCTGGTATCCGGCGGCCGCTTTCGTCTCCAGAAGGTAGTAGGTGCCGTAAGGAAGGGAAGAGAAAGTCGCTGTCCCGTCCGCGCCCGTCGTTTCCGTCAGCGCATCGCCGCCGGAATCCGTAACGGGCATCGTACAGCTCTCGTCTTTGTAAAGCGAAAAGACCGCGCCGGAAAGCTTCGTCGAACTGCTCTCGCCCGTCTTGGTCACGACAAGATCGGCCGCCAGCAGCGTATCTTGAAAAGTGACCGTCTGCCCGGTGCCTGGGCTGATCGTCACCGTTTGCGGCTGAGCGCCCGCATACCCGTCCGGCGGCGACGTTTCTTTGATCGTATAGGTGCCTTCCGGCAGATAATCCAGCGTCGCACTGGCCGTGTTCGTCATATCTACCGTCTGGGACGTGCCATCCGGACCGGTCACGCTGAATACCGCGCCTTTCAAGGCGTTTCCATCCTGGTCGGTCTTTTTGATCGTCAGATCGCCGTTCCAGACATCAGCCGAAGCGCTCACCGGGTTGGTATACTTCGAAGTGAACGTGGCCGTATTGGTCAGCGTGCCGGTGGCGCCGACGGTGGCCCGATAGGTGAGGACATAATCGCTGCCCGCAGCGATATCGCCCAAAGAGATCGTCCCGCTGTTCCAAACGGCCGAAGAAACGGCGGTCCCGTTATTCGTAACGGAAAGCGAGCCATCCACATAGGTCAATCCGGAAGCGAGCGGGTCCGTCACGACGCCGGACGTCATTTTTAGGGAATTGGACGCCGACGGATAAGCGAGCTCGACCTGATATTCGACCACATCGCCTGTCTTGACCGCGGCGGATGAAGAAAAACTGCCGCCGGCCGTGACGTTCCGCACCTGTTTGGTAAAAGTCTTCACCGTCTGGTCGGGCAGCTCGAAGATGGCTGCCTGCTGAAGGTTGGTATAGGCACCCGTAGAGCCCGTAAGGCCCCAATAGACCGTTGTCCCGCCAAAAGCAGAGGTCACATCGCTTGCGCTGGAAAACGTATAGACGATCGGGTCATAACCGGCCACGTTATAAGTAAGCGTCCGGGAAGACGCGCTCCAGCTGACCGCCACCTTGCGCCATCGGCCGTCCATCAGATTTTCGTTGCCTTGCCCGTTGGCATCACCCTGAGTCTGGGAGTAATAGGTCGTCGTTCCCGTGCTGTTTGTGGTGCTGTCATCATAATAGGCGTTGCGGAAATAGCTCCCTTTTCCCAGGGTGTGTGTTTTATAAAACGTGCTGCCGGAGCTCGGCGTTCTTGTCAGGTCGAGATGCCCGTAGAACTTGCTTCCGGCGCTGCCGCCGTTTCCGAAGTTCGGCGTGCCGTTGTCGTTCGTATACGTTTCCTTGTTGTTGTAAAACGAGTCAAATTCGAGCACCATGGCTTTGCTGATGAAATTGTTCCGCATCGAGTTGTAGGGATCGCTGGTATCCGAGTCTTTGCTGTAAGCGCCGAGGCCGGCTCCGTTCGCGCCAAGCGAAGCGGTACTTCCGTTTCCTTGGATCGTGAACGTGATGCCGTCTGCGCCGCTGGTCCCGTTTCCATCGCCGTTGCCCCACTTATTGCCCAAATTGACGTACATGAGCATCGAGAAATCCTTGGTCATGTCGATCGGATTCTGATACCAGACGCCGCCGAACTGCCATGTCTTATCCTGCGTGATGACCGCCGTATCGGTCCGGGAAGAAGAAATCGTCGCGCCGGTATTCGTCCCCGTAGACGGCGTAGGATTGATGAAATTGAACGTATTCGTCAAGTTGATATTGTTTGCAGGAAGTGTGTTATAAAAATCGGCATAGGTAACGGCCGCCGCACGGACTTTTTGGCTTTTCAGCTCCGAGCCCGGCATCACCATCAGGATCGACGCAAGCAGAGCCGACATCAAGATGCCCGAAATGATCTTTCTGCTCTTCACGCGTCATCCTCCTTTTTCCGTCATCTTTTGCCCCTATACGCTGTTCTTTCTATGTTAACAAGAAGATCTCACAAATTCCTCACAAAAGATGGAAGACCTTTTGAAAAACGACACAAAAACAGCAAATTGCACAAGAATATACGACCGTTTTTGAAAAATCACCCTTGAAAAAAACTCAAGAGGCGAATCCCGGCCTATATTTTTGTGCAATCTTTTTTATTTGTTTTTTTTAAAGCGTTTGTAAAAGTTTTTGATAGATCTGCTGTGTCTCGGCACTTGGAGATATCTGTAATTCCTTTTTTAACGCCGCTTCGAGTCTGCGAAAACCGGCGATGAGCTTTTCTTTATCGCCTCGCTCGCAGCTGACCTTCATCGAGAGAACGGCTGCTTCTTCATCACAAGGTGCCAGTGAACAAAGGCGGGAAAAAAAACGCGATGCCTGTTCGAACGCTTTCTGACGAAAGAAGTAGAGACCAGTCTGTTTGATTCCCCACAGGTATTTCTGATAGACAGCTTGCCGTTCATCCAGACACCACGGATAGTTTTCCGTCTCAAAAAGATTCCCTTGATACAAATCCAGCACCTGAGTCAGCCGGCCGACGTTTTCAGCGTGTATTACCGGATTTTCGGCAAAAAAAGCGTAAAACTCCCACAAATCACATGAAAGGTCTTTCGTTCCCAGATGATAACAGCCATTTTTGCAGATGATCTTCGCCGTGATCCCGTTGTTTTTGAAGGCAGTCTTGAGCCGGTTGATCGTGCTGTACAGATTGTGCTCCGCTTTATGGGGCTCAGAATCCGGCCAGAGCCGCTCACAGAGTGCCCATTTTTCTTTCGGCTCCTGCGGGCGCAAAACGAAGCTAGCAAAAAGCTCCTTCGTTTTGGCCGTGGGCCAGTGAATCTCGCTCTCCGCTTTGTCTCCGTAGACGCAGAGGCGGCCAAAAACCAACGCCCTCATGCGGAGATCCCGCGGTTTTATCCTATGTTGGAGGTAATGACGCATCAAGCGATTCACCGTGATATCCAGCTCTTCAGCCGTGACCGGTTTGAGCAGATAATCGGTCGCTTCAAGGCGGAAAGCGTTGACCGCATACTGTTCGTGTGCCGTGACGAATACGATCTGGATTCCGCTGTCGATCTGATGGATCTTCTTGACTAAGGTCAGCCCATCCATCTCCGGCATCTTGATATCGGTGAATACCACATCCGGCTTTTTCTCTTTTACCGCTTCGAGCGCATCGGATACATCGTCAAAAGCGCCTGCCGCTTCCAAATTCTTATTTTTTTCGACCAGGCTCTTCATCAGACGGAGAGCTGGAAGTTCATCTTCAACGATCAGCGCACGCATAGAAAGACCTCTTTTTGTCACTTGAACCGGACATCCGCTATCGTCAGCGTGACGATCGTTCCTTTTCCCACGATGCTTTCGATATGAAAATCGGCCGCCTTACAATAGTGAATGCGCATTTGAACGTTTTTCAGGCCGACGCTTTCCGCTTTAGGCTCCATCTCCTGCAAACGGCGAAGCTTATCCGGCGGGATCCCCACGCCGTCATCTCTCACTCGGATCACCATTCGCTCCTTTTCCTGATGGATGGCTATCCAGACGGTCCCTCCCGTTTTTCGGACCATCACGCCGTGCTGCATCGCGTTCTCCACC
>CAUULH010000149.1:0-3883 GCA_963545875.1 uncultured Ethanoligenens sp. | reverse complement strand
ATAGCAGGGCTTTCTCTGTTATGTAAAAATTTCTTTTGCTTTCTTCATTATACCAAAGAAAACAAAGCTTTTGTGAAAAGTTTTGCATCTGTTCAAAAAACTTTTCGATCGTTTCTCCCGTATTTCAGCTAAAAAATCTGTTTTTCGATTTTTTGCATGATCCTGTTTTCGTTATTTGGTCTGGAGGATGTGTCCGGGAAGGGGAAAAAACTTCCCATCCGCCCAATGTCAGCAGGAGGAGGCCAAATAGTTTTCTTACCACCGCCGCCCCGATATGCGCAGCCGCCAGGCTTCCCAACAGAGCGCCTAAGAGCCCGAGCAGCACAGCCGGCCAGGCCATTCGGAAATCCACCAGCCGATGCCGGACATGAAAGATCAGCGCAAAAAGGCCCACGGGAATGAAAAAGGCTAAATTGAGCCCCTGCGCGTGAAGCTGGCCGGAACCGGCAAAAAGCGTGAGAAATAGGACCAGCACGCCTCCGCCGCCCAGCCCCAAGCCGCCGAGAAAGCCGGAAAAGAACCCGGCCAGGCATCCGAGAAGAAAGCCGCTCATCGCCAAAGAAGGCGAATAGCCGCATAGAGCATGAATGCGCCGAACAAACGCCTCAGCAGTCCGGCAGGAACTTTGGGCAGCGCCACAGAAGCGGCGAAAGCGCCTGCAAGGCCCGCCGGAACATAGACGATCAGTTCTCTTAACGAAAATGCTCCGCTCCGCAAATAGAAGAAGGTGCTGAGTGCACAGAGCGGCACGATCACGGCGATGGAAGTGGCATGGGCGCGCTGAGGCGGCAGCCCGCATTTTTCCAGCATCGGTACGATCACTGTGCCGCCGCCCGCCCCCAACAGGCCGTTGAGCAGACCGGCGGCAAAACCGGCCGCGCCGCCGGCGATCTGCTTTCTTTTCATCCGACATCCCTCCTCGGCGGCGCTGAAATCAGGCCGCCTGTTCCCATTTTTCCATCCATCGGGAAAGGATATACGGAAGAGAAAACAAAAAAAGCATCGCCTGCTTTTCAGACGATGCATATAACCGAACAAAGGGACAAAAAAATCCCCACCAAGCCGTGTTCCGGGCACATGATAACCTGCCTTATATGCAGGTGGGTAAACGCCTCGCAGGTTCCTGCTCCCTTCATCCGGCCGAAGCCGGGAGGTCTGCAATCCGCCGCGGGAGCAGATTTCCCTTTCATATGCTTGTAGGGTTATAATAGCCAAAGAATCACGCACACAGCAGGGGTTCTGTCATTATTATAGACAAATCGGAGCAAAAATTCAAGGGTATTTTATGGAAAACTCTCAATCGGGCGTTTCCGTATCCTCGTCATCGTCTTCGCTGTTGAAGTCATAATCGTCGCCCAGCACTTTTTCAAAGAGTTTGGACACGTCATCGAATTCACCGTCTTCCAACGTCGCGAGAATGTCTTCCCCGGTCGTTTCGTCCCGTTCGATCTTCAGAATAACGAGCTGCCCGTCGCTTTCCAGCGCATTTTCCGGGTCGTCATAAGCCGGGGAAAGTGCCACATAGGTCTCTCCCTGGTATTCTTCTGTGGCCAGATGTTCGAATTCCTGCTCGTTTCCCTCTTCATCCAGAAGAGAGATCAGGTTGCCTTCCGGTTCTTTCGGCATGAGAATTCCTCCTTGGTCCGTCGATAGGCCTTATTGTATCCTCTGTTTCCGCAGACGTCAAGAGTGAAAAATATCCGCCCGGAGCAGACCGGACGGATATCGTCTCTTTTTTTATGGGACCGTCAGCGTGCGCCAACCCCCAGCAGCACGACCGTTACCGTGCGGAAGAGGATGCGGACATCCATGCGGAAAGAAAAACGGCGGATATATTCCTTGTCGTAACGGAATTTTTCCGATGGGCTGATATCGTATCCGCCGTTGACCTGAGCCCAGCCTGTCAGTCCCGGCTTGACGGCAAGACGATCGCCAAAATCCGGGATATCCCGCTCAAACTGGCTGTAAAAATACGCTCTTTCCGGACGCGGGCCGATGAACGACATGTCCCCCCGCAGGATATTGATGAGCTGCGGCAGCTCGTCGATATGGTATTTCCGAAGAAAACGGCCGAAACGCGTGACCCGCGTATCGTTTTTCCGGGCCCAAGCCGGTCCGCCGTTCTCCGCGTCGATCCGCATGGAGCGAAACTTATAGCTGACGAACGTTTTGCCATGCAAGCCAAGGCGTTCCTGCTTGAAAATCACCGGGCCTTTCGACTCCAAGCGGACACCCAAAGCGGCAACCAGCATCAGCGGGCTTAGAATCACGCAACCGACTACAGAGAGAAACAAGTCGAACAGCCGCTTGCCATGATTCGCATACCCACCTGCAAACACATTTTCCCCCGTCTCATAACCAAGAAGACGGGCGCTGTCGGCTGACCGGTCAAGTCCATCTATCACAACAACACTTCCCGTTTTAGAAAAAACTGTTTGTTTTCAATCCTATACATGAAATCGCACCTTACCAGGCAGCAACTGATATTTTCTGCATTATAGCACGGCGTTCACACAGAAAAATGAACTGCCTGTAAACATTTCCGTCCCTTCTGAGAGGTCCGGGATTACCGCGAACCAATATAGCATAAATCGCGCGGAAATGCAATGCAAAGCTGATGAAAGCCCAAAATTCCCACACATTAGCTGTTTTTTTTCTGCGGTATATTGGGTTTTCATCTATTTTGCCCAGAGATCTCCGGCAAATCTGGCGTTTCCGCTTCCCTCACGATTTTGTAACCGATATCTATGGCATACGCCGACCGGGTGAACTTCAAAAAAGCATTGACAAGGATCACCCTGCAGGCTTAAAATTGTTAGAGGATACGAACGGTCGCGGCTTTTCGGCCGCAAGAAAAAGAAAGAAGGCTTTTTTTATGACACTGAAAGACATCCGCCCCGGCGAGACGGTCACCGTCGTCAAACTGAACGGTTCAGGCGCTCTCAGGCGGCGCATCATGGATATGGGCATCACCCGGGGCGCCAAGATTGCCGTGCGGAAAGTCGCGCCGCTCGGCGACCCGATCGAGATCACGGTGCGGGGCTATGAGCTTTCCCTGCGCAAAGACGAAGCCGAAAATATCGACGTCGCCTGAAGCATCATCCGCGGCGCCCGGCGATCGTCCGTCCAAGGACGGTGAGCGCCCATAAAATCAGGAATCCCACAAGATTTGGGAAAAGGATGTTGTTCCATATCGCGGCCATGTGATCCACCTTCTTTTGCTTGTTTTTTATTTGCTGATGCGGTCGGCTACACAGGAGGCGGCATAGGAATACGGCTTAATGACCGGCCGATAGCCCGCGCCGATAACCCACCCGACGATCTCGTTGACCAGCACGCGCGTCTTGCTCTTTTCTCCGCTGCCGATATCGCAGTGGATCTCCACATCGTGCTGGAAATCGTCTTCGGCGAAGCGGCGCGAGATCTCCGCCGCCAGAGAAAGGGAGACTTCGGTCTCATAATAGATCTTCCGGCGCAGACTGGTCAGCTTTTTGACACGCTTGACCTGATAGAAGAACGTGCCGCCCTTGCCCTCCCGATACAGCACAACGGCAACGACGACTTTAGTGGAATCGTAGCTCTGGGAATCGGTGCCGACGGCGATATGGAATCGATCCGCCGGATGATCCGCCACGATCCGCTCGATATACTGGACCATAGCCTTCACCGAAACGTTTCCGAGCGAAGGATTTTTCATGGGCTGCCTCCTTTGCCTGCACACCCGCCGGCCTGCGCCGCGCATGGCCGGCCCTTCTTCTATTATATCATCGAAAGAAAAAAGAATCGACCCTTATTCGTCAAATATCCCCGCTCGTGCCTTTATTTACCCGCTTCCGCTTTTCTTCTTGCCATTTTGGTCAAAAGTGATATAATTGAAATTAGT
>CAUULH010000148.1:0-3888 GCA_963545875.1 uncultured Ethanoligenens sp. | reverse complement strand
GCAAACAGCGCGGCGGTGAGTTTCAGGATCTTTTTCATTTGGCTTACTCCTTTTTCCTGAAGTTTTGGAGAAAAGCCTTTCGCTTTTCCTGATTCTATGGTAACAGAATAAAAATACAGGTCAATCGATAAATCTTGGATGTCTTCCTAAAACATTCCAGAAAATTCAGCTGTTTTCCCTACAAAAACGGAGACGGCTGAATGAAATTTGTCACAAAATACGCCCTGCTTCCGATGTTGGGAAGCAGGGCGTGAAAAAGTCTCGATCCATTGCCAAAAGCGTTACGCTTTGATCTTTTCGATCAGCTTGGGGACGATTTCGTACAGATCGCCCACGATGCCGAAATCGGCGATGGAGAAGATCGGCGCGGAAGGATCGCTGTTGATGGCGACGATATAGCCGGATTCTTTCATGCCGGCGAGATGCTGGGGCGCGCCGGAGATGCCGCAGGCGATGTAGAGATCGGGCTTGACGCGGATGCCGCTGTATCCCACCTGATGCGCCTTGGAGATCAGGCCGTCGTCCACCACTTGCCGAGAAGCGCCCACCGCGCCGCCGAACAGGTCGGCCAGTTCTTTGAGCATGGCGAAATCCTGTTCGGTCTTGACGCCGCGGCCGCCGGCCACGACGACTTTCGCGTCCGAGATGTCCACCGTGTTGAGTTTCACCCGCTTGACGGCGAGCGTAAACGGGTCTTCTGTCACATACGGCGTGACGGAGACGACCTCGCCTTTGCGGGAAGTGTCGCGCGGCAGGGCGTCGAATTCCCGATAGCGCACGGTCGCCATCTGAGGCAGAACGTCCGAGCGGATATGCGCGAGGATGTTCTCGCTGAAAGCGGGCCGTATCTGCACGAGCGAACCGTCGTCGTCGATCTCGAGCCCGGTGCAGTCCGCCGTCAGGCCGGCGCCGCAGGCGGCGGCTACGCCCGGCGCGAGCGAGCGCCCGAACGGCGTCGCGCCGAACAGGCAGATCTCCGGCTTCACTTTTTTGATGAGCTCGCAGAGGTTCTTTTGATAAAGGAGCTCATCCGGCGCCGAAAAAGCGGCGTCCGCCAGATAATAGACGGTATCCGCGCCCATAGAAACGAGTTCCTGCACATCCATCGCGGCCGGACCGAGCACGGCGCAGAGCACGGGCGAACCGAGCTTGTCCGCCAGCGCGCGCGCTTTTCCCAGCAGTTCATAGGCGATCTTATGGACTTCTCCGTTCTGCTGTTCGGCAAAGACCAGCACGCCGTTAAATCCGTTTTTCATCTGTTTCACCCCAAAACCTTTTTCTGCCGAAAAACGGCTACGAGCTCGTCTTCCGCTTTGGCCACATCCTCGCCGCGGTAGAGTTTGCCTTCGCGCTTGAGCGCGGGCGGCACCTCGATCTTCTTCACTTTGGTCGGCGAGCCTTTCAAGCCCGCATCCGCTTCGGTGACGAACGGCGCAAGGTCGGCAAGTTTCAAGGTCGTGATCTCCGCTTTGCGGGCTTTCATCTTATCGCGGAAAGAGGGCAGGCGGGGCGTGTTGATGTCTTTGGTGACCGTGAGGAGCGCGGGCAGGCGGAGCGTTTTTTCATAAGTGCCGTCCCACACTTCGGAGAGAATGCGGACGGTCTTGTCTTTGACCGCTTCAATCCTGCAGACGAACCCGGCATAGACGAGACCGAGGTCCGCCGCGGCTTCCGGGCCTACCTGGCCGGTGTCGCCGTCCACGGTCTTTTCGCCGCCGAGCACGAGGTCGAAGCCGCCGAGTTTTTGGAGCGCCGCGGCGAGCACGGCGGATGTGGCGCGCGTATCGGAGCCGCCGAATTTCGGGTCGCTGAGCAGGACGGCGTTCGACGCGCCGCGGGCCAGACATTCACGCAGGGCCTTTTCCGCGTTCGGCGGGCCCATGCTGATAACGGTGATCTCGGCCCCGGCGGCCTCGCTTTCCTCCTGTTCAGAGAGCGTCACGGCGGCTTCCAGCGCGTTCAGGTCGAACGGATTGACTTCCGTTCCGGCGGATTTGCGGTCCACCACGCCTCTTTCGCGGTCAAATTTCACGGTGTCCATATCCGGCACCTGTTTGACCAGAACTGCAATTTTCAAAGTAAGTTCCTCTTTCTCTTATTCATCAAAGATCGTATGCGGATTCAGGATACCATTCGGGTCGAAAGCGGCTTTGATGGCTTTCATCAGCGCGATCTCTTTAGGCGGGAACTGAAGCGTCATAAAGGCCGAACGGGTCTTGCCCGTGCCGTGCTCCGCCGTGATGGTGCCGCCGAACTTGATGGCGGTCTGATAGATCTCGCGCTTCATATCCTCATAGTTTTCGGGCAGCTTGCCGTCTTTGTTCATCATAAAGTTGTGCATGTTGCCGTCGGCGATATGGCCGAGGGAGACGATGGCGTTGTCGTATTTTTTCCCGATCTTGCGCACGTCCTCGAAGAACGCGGGCACGGCGGACGGCGGCACGGCGACGTCCGTGATATCTGCCACGCGGAACTTGTATGGGTTGTAGCAGTTGCTGCGCACGGCGAGGATGTCCTTCTGCTCTTTGGCGCTCTCGGCCACCACGCTGTCCATCGCGCCGAATTTTTCGCAGATCTCGACGATCTTCTCGCAGTTGGCGTAGAGGTTGTCTTCGTCCACGCCGTCCACGATGAACATCAGATCCACATCGCCTTTTTTGATGGGCCACGGCAGGCCGAGATCTTTGGCGGAAGCGAGCGTGAGCTCGCGGTCCATGTATTCGCAGGCGAGCGGGACGATGCCGCTTTGGAGCACCTGCGGCACAGCGCTGCTGGCCGCTTCTTTATCGGCAAAGGAGACCAGCATCGTGTTGCTGTACGGGTTCTTTCCGTAGAGTCTGAGCGTGACCTCCGTAATGACGCCGAGCGTGCCCTCGCTGCCGATCATAAGCTGCATGAGATCGTAGCCCATGTTGTTCTTGAGCAGTTTTCCGCCGAGATCGAGGATCTCGCCAGTGGGCAGAACAACCTGTACGGCCTTGACATGGTTGCGCATGATGCCGTGTTTGACGGCGCGTGTGCCGCCCGCGTTGGTGGCCACCATGCCGCCCACTTCGGCGCCTTCGTCGCCCGGATGGATGGGGAAGAAGAGTTTGCCCTGCTTTTCCAGCGTTTCGAGGAGGGCGGAGAGCGTCACGCCGCCCTCGAGCGTGATCATCAGATTCTTTTCATCAAGGCTCACGATGTGGTTCATCCGCTCAAGCGAGAGCACGATGCCGGGCACGACCGGCACCGCGCCGCCCACCACGCCCGTTCCGCCGCCGCGCGGCACGACGGGGATATGGTTCCCGTTGGCGTATTTGAGGACCGCCGAGACTTCTTTTGCCGAAGCCGGCCGCACCAGCACGCAGTTTTTCGTCTCTTTCGGCCGGATGAGCGGAAAGCTCTCGTCTACCAGATAATTCTGCATTTTCGCCGGGTCTGCGGTCGCGTAATCCGCTCCCACGATCTTCTGCAGGTCAGACACCGCCTGTCCGGCATGAAAATCACCAAACCGGTTTTCCATAAATTTTCCTCCCTCAAAAAAGAAAACCCGCCCCAGCTATAAGGGGCGAGTTTTCTGAAATACCCGTGGTACCACCCAAATTCGTTTTTACGCACTTCATGCGGCCTTAACGCGGCGCCCTCGTGCACTCTTACTATCATTTCGGAGTGCCTGCTCGGAAGAGAGACGGCAAACGGCCCTTGCGCGGCGGTTTCCAGCTTTCCCGCTTCTCTGTGCCGCAAAAGGCGATCGCACCACTTCGTCATCGCATTTGACCTTCAATGTCCTTATCATATCGGACATGCATCGATTTGTCAAGCCCGGCCGCTCTTTCTTTTGGAATCGGAACAAAAAAAGAACGGCGCTTGCGGTTTTTCCCGGTTCGGTATATAGTAAAAGGAAAA
>CAUULH010000147.1:0-3895 GCA_963545875.1 uncultured Ethanoligenens sp. | reverse complement strand
CCTGCGTCGGTCGGACGAGCGATGCGGAATGCTCGCCGGCCTCGAACTGCTCGAGGTCGATCACGCCGAGAAGCCCGCGGCGGACGGCTCCGTTCTTCATCTTCCGCTCAAGGTAGATAAAGCTGTTCTTCAGCTTGGAAAAACGCCCTGTTTCCAGATACGTATACATCGTCCGATGGGTCTCTTCAACGCGCTTTGCCGCATCCGGCTCCCCCAGATAGGCGTCGGGAAGCATCAGCCTCAGTGTGGAAGGAGCGCGGCCGACCGCCTTTTTCACCTGCTCCCAATACTCCGGCTTGCCGGCGTATTGGTCACCCGCCACCACGCTCCATTTATGAAGGATACACGCGCGCGGCAATAACAGGTCCGCCGGGCCGAACGCGCCCCATCCCGTCAAATCTTCCATCGTTTCCTCCTGTCACATTCGTTGCCCATCGTTTCAGGTGCCGGCGCGCATGACTTCCGAAACGCCGTTTATGCGCCGCAGTCTTTCCAGCACGTTTGCAAGCTGGCTGGTGCCGGCCACATTCACCGTAATGAGGATCTCCACCGTGTCGTTTTTGAGCTCGCGCGCATTGATGGCATGGATGCCGATATGCATGCCGGCCAGCGCGGACGTGATATCCGCAAGGAGGCCGTCCCGGTCGCCCGAGAGGATGCGCAGGCCCGCCTTGAACGGGATATCCACATGCTCCGCCCAGTGCGCGTGGACATAGCGCCCTTTGTACTCTGCCTTGGCGATATTGTTGAGCACATTGGGACAGTCTTTTTTATGGATGGAAACGCCGAACCCGCGCGTGATGAATCCGACGATATCGTCTCCCGGCAGCGGATTGCAGCAGCGCGCCAGCTTGACGAGGCAGTTGTCGAGCCCTTCGACGATGATGCCGCCCGCGATATGGCGCGGCGTCACGTTTTCCGGCAGCTGGATCTTCTCTGGATGCACGAGGCGGACGTAATCATCCTTGATGCGCGGGATGACTTTGGAGAGCACGATGCCGCCGTAGCCGATGGCCGCGAGGAACTCGTCGGTGCTGTTGAAATGCTGCCGCCTGGCCACATCGGCAAGGAAATCTTCCATCGCCTCGCCGGAGAGCAGGATGCCGATGCGCTTGAACTCGCGCTCGATCTCCATGCGGCCCTGCGCGACGTTCTCCTCGCGCCGCTCTTTTTTGAACCACGCGCGGATCTTGCTGCGCGCCTCGCTGGTGCGGGCGATCTTGAGCCAGTCGCGGCTCGGGCCGTGGCCGGGTGCCGAAGCGGTGAGCACTTCGACGATCTGCCCCGTTTGGAGCACATAGTCGAGCGGCACGATGCGGCCGTCCACTTTCGCGCCCGTCATCTTGTGGCCCACGGCGCTGTGGATGGCATAGGCGAAATCGATGGGCGTGGAACCCGACGGCAGGTTGATGACATCGCCGCGCGGCGTGAAGATATAGACTTCGTCCGGCGCGAGGTCGGTCTTGAGCGAATGGATAAAATCTTCCGCGTCTTTGACGTCCGTCTGCACTTCGAGGAGCTGGCGCACCCAGTCGAGCCGCTTTTCGAGCGAACCCTTGTCTTTGATGCCGCCTTTGATGCCGAGCTTGTATTTCCAATGCGCCGCGATGCCGTATTCCGCGGTGTGGTGCATCTCCCAGGTGCGGATCTGCACTTCGAACGGGATGCCCTCTTTGCCGATGACCGTGGTGTGGAGCGACTGGTACATATTGGGCTTCGGCGTGGAGATATAGTCTTTGAACCGGCCGGGGATGGGCTTCATCAGATCGTGGATGACACCGAGGATATTATAGCACTCGTTCACCGTATCCACGATGACGCGCACGGCGTAGATGTCGTACACCTGATCGAACGAGCGGCCCTGCATGTAGACCTTGCGGTAGATGCCGTAGACGCTCTTTACGCGCCCCTCGATATGCACCTTCATGTGCAGGCTCTCCAGCCGCTCGGCGATGCGGTCCTGGATAGATTGGAGCAGTGCCTCGCGCTCGTCTTTGCGCTTGTTGAGCGCGAGCTCGATCTCGTGGTAGGCAAACGGGTCGAGATGGCGGAGCGAAAGGTCTTCGAGCTCGTCTTTGATGGTGCGGATGCCGAGCCGATGAGCGATGGGCGCGTAGACTTCCATCGTGCCGAGCGAGATGGCGAGCTGCTTGTGCGGCGGCTGAGCGTAGAGCGTGCGCATGTTGTGCAGTCGGTCCGCCAGCTTGATGAGGATGACGCGGATGTCCTTCGCCATGGCAAGCAGCATCTTGCGGATACTCTCGGCCTGCTGTTCCTCGCGGGAATAATGCGCCACGCGGCCGACTTTGGTGACGCCGTCCACCAGCAGGGCCACATCGTCTCCGAACTGCTTGCGGATGGCTTCGAGCGGCACGCCGGTATCCTCTACGACGTCATGCAGCAGCGCGCCGCAGAGCGAATCGGTATCGAGCCCGAGATCGACGAGAATCTCGGCCACCGCCACCGGATGCACGATATACGGGTCGCCCGTTTTTCGGAACTGGCCGTCGTGCGCCTTATGCGCCAGCTCATACGCCGCTTCGATCTTCTCTTCGTCATAGGGCATCCCGTTTTTCCGGATCTTCGCAAGCAACCCGGCGTAAAGCTCATCCATTCGTTTTTGCTCCCATTCAAGCGCCGGCAGGCGCCGTTCTCCCCTTTTCACCGGCCGCGGCGCACGATAGGCGCGCCATCAGCGGGCTGTCTCCCAGATCGACTTTCACGTCTTTCACCAGCCGGAACGAACAGGACGGCCCGTTCCGCGAAAGCGCAAGAAGCCCGGTCTCTTCAAAAACGCGCAGGACGATCAACAGGTCAAGATACGTAAAAGACGGCGCGCGGAGCCTGATCTGACCGCAGAGACCGGCCGGTTCGAACGTGCCGTCCCGTCTGGCGGCCAGCGCGCGCCACACGAGCGCGAAAACGGCCCGTCCGGGCGCTTTCGCACCGTTTCCGTCCGTCATCACTGCCCGCTCGAACGCACCGCGCTCTTTCTCGAACGCCGCGCTCTTTCTCGCGCCGCGCACGATAACGGAAAGCCGTCTCACGCCGCGCCATTCGTTCACGGCGAGCACAGCGGCGAGATCAAGCACATCGCCCGCGCGGAACGCAAGGCCCTGCCGCGCCACGCCAAACGCGACGGCCTCGAACGCGCGCCCGTCCATCCGGCAGGAAAGCCGCGCGTGTTTTCCGCCGGAAAGCGGACGCACGTTTTCCACGAGCACGTTCTCCAGATAAAAAAGCGGCGCCGGGTTGCCCTCTCCGCACGGTTCGAGCGCTTCACAGGCTTCGGCAGCCGCCAGCGTGAGCGCTTTCGCCGGCAGGGAAAGATCGAGCCGGAGCGCCGGATGGATCTCGCAGGAAGCCGCAAAATCTTCAATGGCGGCGCGGAACGCGGGCAGGTTCTCCTTCCGGATGGAAAAGCCCGCGGCGAGCGCATGGCCGCCGTACCGTTCGAGCAGCGGTGCACAGGCTTCCAGCGCCCGATGGAGCGGAAAGCCCGGAAAACTGCGGCAGGACGCGCGGCCCTCTTCGCCGCGGAACGAGACGACCATGGCCGGGCGCTCGTATTTTTCCGCGAGTCTCGCCGCCGCGATGCCGACCACGCCGTCCACCCAGCCCTCGCCCGATACGATGAGAACGCGGCTCTCGAGCAGATGCTCCGCTTCGATATGCGCTTCCGCCTCGTCCAGGATGCGCTCTTCCTCTTCTCGGCGCGCCGCGTTGCAGGCGCAGAGATGGGCCGCCAGCTCTTTCGCGCGGGCGGCGGAAGCGGTGAGCATCAGCTCCAGCGCGGGCAGGGCGCTGTCCATCCGGCCGGCGGCGTTGACGCGCGGCGCGGCCATGAACGCGAGCGCCGCGGCATCCGGCGCCTTTTTCACGCCCGCGGCGGCGA
>CAUULH010000146.1:0-3954 GCA_963545875.1 uncultured Ethanoligenens sp. | reverse complement strand
TTCTGCGCTTTCAGAAGATCGGATACCAGATCGGCTTTGGAGAAAGCCGCGTCGGACGGAGCGGTATAATCGGCACTGTCCAGCGCGAGCAGCGCCCAGATATCCCCGTTGATGCCGGTCTGGCCGATATTGGTCTTCTCATAGAGGAGCTTGACCAGATCTTGGCCGTCAAAAGACGTCGGATCGGCGCCCGCCGCACGAATGGCCACGATATAACCGGCCAAATGAGTCGCGTTCATGTCACTCGTTCCCTGAGAAAAGACCTGCGCCGCATTGGAAAGAAAAGCGGACGGAACGGCTGAACCGGCGCGCGCCAGCGCGAAAGCCGTCCATTCCGACGAATCTCCGCTTTTTTCGAGATAAGAAGCCGCCTGCGTTTTGGCCGCAGACCAATCGGAAAAAGCGCCCGCAGAAGGCGCAGCGGTGATGCCGCTCACCGGCGTGTTCTCCGCGACGCCGTCGATCTTCTCGTTCAGATCGCGCACGATCGCCGGGGCGGTCTGCCCTTCGGTATCTTCGCTGACACTGTAGGTATCGTAAGAAGCGGAGGACGCAACGGTGAACGCGGCGGCGCCGTCTGCGTCCGTCGTTTTGGTCTGCCCGTTGAAAGCGATGGTCGCGCCGGAAACGGCGACAGTCGTCACGGTCGGAGTCCAGTTCGCGTCGTAAGTGGTCTTCTGCGCCGTCACAGTAAAGGTGACGTTTTTGCCCACGGACGGTGAAGACGGCGAGATTGAAACAGACGGGTACAGCGTATCGGCATCGGCATAGGCCAGCACCACGGAATCGCCGTCGGCCGGTTCAAGCGAACTGATGCCGGACTGCGCGTAACTGCCGTTCTGATAGATACTCCAATAGCAAGAAGCGTCGTCGGATTGTTTTTCGCCGTCGATCGACGTGATGTATTTGCCGTAAGCGCTTTCGGTATATTGGATATCCAAGTTCTTGGCTTCGGGCAGGGATGCCAGAATCTGTTCGACCGTCTCACCCGGAGTAAACGACACATCTTCGTGCAGGAGTTCATCGGCGACGCCTTTGCCCTCGATGCGAAGATGCAGCGTGGCGCTTTCCGCCGCGCGCGCGGGGAAAGCAAAAGCGCCGGCCATCACCAGGGCAAAAGCACAGATGAGGCAGAGCAGGTTTCGGGATGCTTTTTTCATCGGATCATTCCTCTTTCTCTTGATATCTCCTCGCGGCCAAAGAAAAACAAACGCGGCCTTCTCCTCAGAAAAAGGAAAAGACCGCGACAAAAAATCGGGTGACCGGATGATAAGATCCGCCGTTTTTTTGCATTTGTCCTCTCCCACCGAAAGGAAAACGACTGATCTTTGCGGGCAGGTCTTCTGGCTTGGCGTCATCCCGATTTCCCTTCCCGGAATCCATCCAGTGGGTCTTCGCCCTCAGGCGAAGATACGGTCGGCCTTACAGCAGCGGGGGCTGCACCGGTCTTGCACCGGTTTCCCTATTATCGCGGCGAAAGCCGCGCACCTGCAAAGAGAACATTTGTTATTGTAGACGTTTTTCATCCAAGCGTCAAGCGGAAACGATCAAACCGTTTTGCTCCGGCCGTCCGTGTGCAGCGTGATGAGCCAGATCTGAGGCGCCGCCCAGATGCGCACCGGCGGCCCCACCGTTCCGATGCCGTTCGAGATGATGACGGTAGTCCCCGCGTTCTGGACGACACCGGTGAGATATTTCAGCTTGAAATGGGACGGCGTAAAGGCGGTCGGCGCCCATTTGCCCATGAGGCTGACCTGCCCGCCGTGCGTATGGCCGCAGAGCATGAGGTCGATGAGGTTGAACGGCAGCTTATCCGCATAATCCGGATGATGGGAGACTAAGATCATGAAATCGTCCGGCCGGGTCTCAGCCAGCATGGGGCGCAGATCCTGATCTGCCGTGGTCAGATCGCCCACGCCGCCCACGCGGATGCGCGCGCCGTCCTTTTCAATCCAATACCCCACGTTGTCGAGCAGACGGATGCCGGCTTTTTCCATGCACTGCGCGGAGAGCTCCGCGTCGGTGTTGCGGTCATGGTTCCCTAATACGCCGAACACGCCGAGCGGCGCCTCAAGATGCGCCGCCTCGCGAAAAAAACCGGGGATGCAGGCACGGCTGTGGCTGACATAGTCGCCGCCGAGCAGGATGAGCTCTGCGCCAAGGCTGTTGGTCAGGCGGATAAGGTCACGCACGCGGGAGATCGGGAAACTCCGGCTGTGGTGGATATCCGACAAGAAAGCGACGGTCGTCCCGTCGAACGCTTCCGGCAGATCTTTTGAATACAGCCGGTACTTTCGCAGCGTGATATTTTCTACTCTGGTCACATTGAAGGCCTCCTGCGGCGCGCACCGCGCCGCTCGATCCACCTTTTTCGATTCACCTTTTCATTATATCATACCGCAGGCTTTTCCGATGCCTGTTCTTTGAAGATTCAGCGGATGGATAAAATTTTCGCGCGCTTATCGGTTCCCGAGTCTGCGCCGCAGGGAGCGAAGCGGCTCCGTCACACGCCAGGATGCCGAAGAAACGACCTGCTCATAGTTCCGGCGCTCCTCTGCGAGCGAATCTTGCAGTTCCTGCTGGATCTTCTGCGTCCGCCGGCGCTCTTCCCGCACTCGCCGGCGCTCTTCCCTCATCTTTTCTTCGATCTTTTCAGGCGGCAGGGAGATCACAGAAAACGTGACCGTGATCTTCTTGGGAGATAAGCCTTTCCATTCGACGCCGTACTGCGGGTCCCGCGTGATGAAATAATCCGTTCCGCCATCGGAAAAAGCCGCGTTTGCGGCGTGCCACGAGAGTTCGCCCGCGTCGCTCGTCACCCTCTCGATCGTGCAGCCGGTGAACGGCTTTTCACAGGGATCGAAACGCAGGGCCGTGAGCGGTTTCTCGTTCAATGAAAAAGTGAACGTCTGCATCCGGTCGAACGGATAAGCAGCGGAAAAAGCATGGTCTTTTTCTGAAAAACCGGCTCCCTCATCCCAATAGACCGAGCTTGTAAGGATATTGCCCGTCGCAGCCTGCAAAACGTTTTCCCAATCGACAAAAATCGTGGGACGGTTGAAACGGCCAAACCCAAACGTGCCGACATACTGATGCAAAAAGAAATCATCCCATGCAGTAAAAACTACATCGTCCGATTCATCAACGCCATACTTTTTGTAAAGGGCATGGCAGGTGTCGCTTGGAAAATTGGCGTAGCGCACAGCCCGCCAGAAAATGAATTCCGCCGGCACCGGGAACGGAAAGCACCACTCATAGTCGAGAAGATATGCCTCTGTGCCGGAAAAAATCACATTATCAAAATTCATGTCCACATTGGAGACCGGCGCGCAATGGAAAGCCCGGTCTTCTTTCGCCTCGCCGAACACACGCCGGAAATCCTCCGAATAGAAATCGCTCGTTTCTGCCGTGCCGGCAAAAAGGCGGCGATGGTAATCCTCCACCAGAGCCAGAAAAGCGGCTTTATCTTTGTCCGCCAGCGCCTGGTCCATCCGGAAAAGAAGAGATTCCCCTTTTAAGAACGGATAGCGCAGCGTGTCTTCCGCCGTCTGTGCGGCAGGAAGCGGCTGAAAATCATACGCCATACTTTTCCCGTCATACCGGGCCATTTTCTGTAAATGGCCGAGAGATTCCCGGCCGACAGTCTTTTTCTCGGCATAAAGCTCGCCGCCGCTTTGGCATATCCGTGTCATAACACGGCAGAACGGTTTCCGCTCCGTACTGATGCGTGCCATCAGGACTTTGTCTTTCAGCGGCTCCGTATCGACGAAAAAGGAATTGGCAAACGTGCCGAGAGCGCCTTCACGCGCCAGCGCGCCGCCCACCTGATTTTCGCCGAAAAAGCGGAAACGTTCCCTGTCGAGCGCTTCAAAGTTCAGATTCGGGTCGAAATTCCGAATGCTCTCTTCCGTATAGATCATCTTGGGAAACTTGTAATCCGGCAGCGGATAGTAA
>CAUULH010000145.1:0-3957 GCA_963545875.1 uncultured Ethanoligenens sp. | reverse complement strand
ACCATCGGGGCGCTGTCTTCCATGGTCTCCAACAGCCTGAACGCGACGCTGCGGGTCTTTGCCGGGCTCACCGTAGTCATGGCATTCCTGCTGGGCGGGCTTTCCCTTTACGCCATGCAGGCGCCGGGCCTTTCGCCCGTGTGGTTCCTTGTTCCGCTGGCAGCCATTTGCATGGGATGCGGCCTTTTCGCCTTGTATCAAGTGCGCGGCCGCCGTCCTGTCGAAAGGAAAGGAAAAACGGATGAAATCGGATGATTCATCTGAACGATATCGATCAGATCTTGCCGTATCGAGACGGCGGAGAAGAGGGCAGGCAGCCGCGTGACGGACTGTGTGCCCTCTTTTTCGCAGCGGGCGGAGGAGAAAAATGAAAGAACGGATGTACCATCTGGGGCTGAAAGAAAAAGACGGCGCGCGCTTTGCGCTGCTGCCGGGCGACCCGGGCCGTGTGGAAAAGATCGCCTCGTATCTTGAGAATGCCCATCCGGTCGCTTCCAACCGCGAATTCTGCACTTGGGCGGGTTTTGCGGGCGGCGAACGGGTGCTCGTCACATCGACGGGCATCGGCGGCCCTTCCGCCGCCATCGCCATGGAGGAGCTTGCTTACGCGGGCGTAAAGACCTTCGTGCGCGTAGGCACCTGCGGCGGGATGCAGCTCGAGGTGAAAGGCGGCGATCTGATCGTCGCTACGGCGGCTATCCGCATGGAGGGCACCTCACGCGAATACCTGCCGCTCGCTTTTCCTGCCGTCGCGGATTTCGAGGTCACACGCGCGCTGGCGGATGCGGCAAAAGCCGCCGGCCTCCGGACGCACATCGGCGTCGTTCAGAGCAAGGATTCATTCTACGGCCAGCACGAGCCGGATCGGATGCCGGTCGGCTTCGAGCTTAAAGAAAACTGGCAGGCATGGCGAAAAGGCGGTGCGCTCGCCAGCGAGATGGAATGTGCGGCTTTGTTCACAGTGGCCGCTTCGCTGGGTGTGCGCGCCGGTGCGGTGCTCACCTGTTTATGGAACCAGGAGCGCCGCGCGGCCGGTCGTCCGGACCCGGAGACACACGATTCTTCCGCCGCCATCCGCACGGCGGCAGCGGCAATCCGCGCGCTTGCCGCAGGCTGAATCCGGCAGGGCGGAGAAGCGTTTCTATTTTAAAGAATTTCCGCGAAAGACATCGGATTGTTGCGAAAATATGCTATACTATAAAGGCATAATAGAAGGGGATTTCCCGGCATCTCGCCGCAGGGCAGAAAGCGGTTGAAGAATCGGCCGGGCCAGGTGGGAGTCGGCATGTATACAGATAAACGGGAAAAAAGCAGAGAAGATCTATTAGTCGGGCGGAACGCGGTGAGAGAAGCTTTGCAGGCAGGCAGGCCGATCGACAGCGTGTGGGTCGCCAATGGCGACAGAGGCACTCCTGTGCGCCGCATCCTGGCGCTTTGCCGGGAGCGCGGGGTCGTCGTAAAAGAGGTAAGCTCCGCCAAACTGGATGCCGCCTGCGGCGGCATGGCCCATCAGGGCGTGGCGGCGGTAGCCGCCGCGCACGAGTATGCGGCCGTTGAAGATCTGCTTCAGGTCGCTAAAGAGCGCGGCGAGCCGCCTTTTCTCGTCATTTGCGACGGGATCGACGATCCTCACAATCTGGGCGCCATCATCCGGACGGCCGAGTGCTGCGGCGCGCATGGCGTCATCCTGCCCAAACGCGGTGCCGTGGGTCTCACGGCGGCGGTGGACAAGGCCGCCTGCGGTGCGCTCGAGTATATCCCGGTGGCGCGCGTGGCCAATCTGACCGCCACGGTGGAAAAACTGAAAAAGGACGGGATCTGGATCTACGGCGCGGATATGGCCGGAAAACCTTACAGTGAGACGGATTTTTCCGGCCCGGCGGCTGTGGTGATCGGCTCCGAGGGAAAAGGGATCTCCCGTCTGTTGAAAGAAAACTGCGATGTAATGGTGTCCATCCCCATTCGGGGGCATATCGCCTCGCTGAATGCTTCGGTGGCTGCGGGCATCATTTTATATAAAGCGGCAGGATCGCGTCAGGTGGTTCAGAAGGGAGGCGGAGAATCATGAGAGATCCCATTGACCGCGGCCGGATGACGGCAACGTTCGACAAATGGGAGCAGGAAGCGGAGAAAAAGCATGCGCAGGCCGGCGAGGCCGATGAGATGGCTGCGGAGCCGCAGATAGAAAACGAGTCTGCACCGGATGTAAACGAGCCAGCCCAGACGGCCGGAGCGGATGAAGAAACGGCAGCGGCAGCCGCACAGCCCATTGAGACCATGCCGTCTTCTTTGACAGGATCGAATGAAGGATCCGAAGAAGGCGGAGAGGAAGAATGCGGGACAGGGAACATCGTCGGCCCGTTAGCCGGTTTTTTGCTGCAGATCGTCTTTTTCGCCGCGCTGCTCTTTTTGGCCTGTGCCGAAAAATGGGGCTTTGCCTTGCCTACCGTTCTGCATGGCATTTCGCGCGATCTGCTGCTGGTATCGGGAAGCGCTTTCCTGTTTCTGCTGGCGTCTATTTTCGCCGTTGTTCCGCTGTCGGAGGGCTTTCTTTCTCTGTTCGGCCGGGCGAATAAGACTTCCGCACCCTGTGCGCTGGCCTTTTTGGGTGGTTTGGCCGGTTATGCTGCCGTCGTCTTGATGGGGGGAAAAAGCGGAGCTGTCCCGGCGGCTTTTTATGCCCTCAGCGCATGCGCTTGCTACACGATGGAATCTCTTTCACAGCTGTTTGCCGCGCAGTCACAACGGAGCCGGAACAAGTTGGCCGAAGATGAGCAGTATTCGTGCTCGGCCCGGCTCGGCATGGCCAAAAGCCTTTTGGGGCGGAGACGTCTGGTAGCCGTTCCGGAAAAAGCTCCCGCCGGTCGGACCTCTGATGACGCTCCGCTTCCCACCGGAAAACTGGCTTCGGTCTTGTCGCTCGTTATTTTGGCCTGCGGGGCCGCGGGCGCTTTATCCGCGATCTACGGTTTGGGAAAGCCGGTCGAAAAGGGGCTCTTTTTCGCCGCGGCCGTGCTTTGCGCGGGTGCGCCGCTGGCGATGGGTTTTGCCGCGTCGTTCCCTTTTTTGCTCACCGCTTCCGCACTGCGCCGGCGCGGCGCCGTGCTTTCAGGATACGGTGCGGTGGATGCTTACGGTCAAGCCGATTCGCTTCTTCTCCCGGAACGGCTGCTGTATCCGGAAGGGCAGATCCATATCTGTGCTCTGCGCCCCATGAGCGCAAAAGGCTGGGAAAACGCGGCGCTGGCCGCGGCCAGCGTGGCGAAAGCCGCCGATATGGCCCTGGCGCCGGCGCTGATGAGCCTTTTTGACGGTGCGGAAAATTTCCTGCGGCCTGTAACAGACCTGCGCGTCTACCATGAAGTAGGCGTAGAAGCGCAGGTGGACGGCCATCGCATCCTGGTTGGCACGCGGAGCCTGCTCCGGCAGAAGCGTGTCGATCTGACCGGGCGGATGACGCTTGAAGTCGAAGCCAAATATGCGGTAAAGGGAAACGACTTTTTGTATCTGGTGCTGGATGACCAGCCGATGGCTCTGCTCATCCTCGATTATCTGCCGGAAAAAGCGCTGGCAGCTTCCCTTCGCCTCCTCACGCGGGCGGGCATGCGACTGATGATCTCTTCTGCAGATGCCAATATCACCAGAGAACAGGTAGCCGACCGTTTCCGGCTCAAACGTCCGATGGTGGGGACTCTGCGGTATGAGCAAACGCAGCTTTTTTTGGGAAGTGAGGCCAAACAGCCGGAAGAAGCCGATCTATACATAAAGGACGATGCTGCGAATTTTGTACGGGCAGTATCTGCATGTGCGCGGCTCAAAAAGCGCATACGTCTTTTGTCGATCATCCAGGCCATCGGTGCCGTCGCAGATACCGTTCTGGTTTTCTTGCTTTTTTTCTGGAATGCGGAGATCGCGGAGCCGTTGTGGGTGCTGGCTATGCAGGCCGTCTGGCTGCTT
>CAUULH010000144.1:0-4028 GCA_963545875.1 uncultured Ethanoligenens sp. | reverse complement strand
TCGAAAAAGGGTGTTCTCATGTCTGACAAAGAAAAAGAATCGCCTTTCGATTATGAAAAGCAGCTGGATAAGATCTTGAAAAACAGGGAAGTGAGGACGGTCTTTCAGCCGATCATCTCCCTGCGGGACGGACGGGTCCTGGGATACGAGGCGCTCAGCCGCGGTCCGGAAGGCACGCCCCTCTATTTCCCGGACATGCTTTTTACCACCGCGGCGGAGTGCGGAAAGATCTGGGAGCTCGAGCAGCTCTGCCGCACAAAAGCTCTGGAGGCGGCCTACGAGAACGGCTCTCAGATCCGCCTGTTTTTGAACGTCAACCCGCTGGTGATCCACGACCAGAAGTTCAGGCGCGGTTTTACGAAGGAATATCTCCAAAAATACGGCATCAGCCCGGACCACATCTTTTTTGAGATCACGGAGCGGAACGCCGTCCGGGACATGAGCGGTTTCAAACACACCATCGAGCATTATAAACAGCAGAATTACCGTATCGCCATCGATGACGCCGGAGCCGGCTATTCCGGGCTCAACATGATCACCGATATCCACCCGCATTACATCAAGCTGGATCTCAACCTAATCCGAAACATCGATACGGACGCGTATAAACAGGCCCTGGTCAAGAGTCTTTGTGAATTCTGCCGCTTGGCCAACATCTCGCTGATCGCCGAAGGTGTAGAGACCCAAAGCGTGCTGGAGACACTGATCGACATGGGAGTCCATTGTGCTCAGGGATTCTTTATCCAGCGCCCGAATCGAAAGATCAAGGAGATCGATCCGGGCGTCATCGAGATCATCCGCAGCCGGAACAATAAAAGGAACCATCTCTATTCTTACAGCTTTACGGATCTGTATATCGGCCATCTTTCTTCAAAACGCATCACGGTATCGCCGGATACCCAGGCGGAAGAAATCTATAATCTTTTTTTGAAAAACGAAACCCTCTCGGGCGTAGCCGTTGTGAAAAACGGGAAAGTGAAAGGGCTCGTCACCCGCACGCGGATGGACCATTTGATGAGCGGACAGTTCGGTTTCAGCCTTCATGCAAAAAAATCGGTGCGCAGGATCATGGACGAAGAGCCCCTTATCGTGGATTTCCAAACGCCTATCCATGTCGTTTCCCGGCAGGCGATGTCGCGTCCTGAATCCCATCTGTACGACGTCATCCTGATCACCAAGGAAGATCAATATTGCGGGGTGGTCTCCATTCGCAATCTGCTGGAAAAAACGATGGAGCTTGAGATCTCCAACGCAAAGCATCAGAACCCGCTTTCCGGGTTGCCCGGCAACATCCTGATCGAACGGCATCTCAACCGCTGCATCTCGCTTCCGGAGCCTTTTACGGTCTTATATATCGATCTGGATAATTTTAAAGCCTACAATGACGTCTACGGATTTGAAAAAGGAGACAGCGTCATCCGCTTTACCGCGGATCTTCTCAAAATGGTCTTTGATTCTTCGGAAGATTTCATCGGCCATGTGGGAGGCGACGATTTCGTCGTGATCCTCCCCAGCCACGACGCGGAAAAGGCCTGCCAAAAAGTGATCTCGCTTTTCGATGAGGGCATCCGCTCGCATTACCGCCAAGCAGACATCGACCGCGGCTTCATCAAGGCAAAGGACCGGAAAGGCAAAGAAGAACATTTCCCCATTATGAGCGCATCCGTCGCCGGAGTGACCACTCGGGGCAAGCATTTTGAAACGATCTATCAGCTGACGGAACAGGCCTGCCTTATCAAGAAAAAATGCAAGCAGACCTGGAAAAGCTGCTACTTTATCGAGTAGCGCTTTCCAGATCGGCCGATATCTCTTCATGGGCCGCCGGCCTGCTGTCGATATTCGGGACGAAGACGATGAAGATCACGAGTCCGGCGACAAACAAAAGATCAAGGCTCACGATGCCATATCTCGACGTCCCCGTCAGGAGCGTGAACAGCGAGATGAGCAGCGGGCCCAAGATCGCGGAATACCGCGCCAGCACGTTGAAAAAGCCGAAATATTCGTTGCTCTTGCTCTTATCCGGGATCATCCGCGCGAAATAAGAACGCGAGAGTGCCTGGATGGTCCCCAGCACGAGCCCGGTCAGAATCGCCATCAGCCAAAACTGCCACGCCGTCCGGAGAAAAAGGGCATAGGTGCAGATGGCGGTAAACAGGCAGATGGCGATGCTCAGCACCGTTTTAGTGCCTCGTCTGCGCGCGAGCTTTTCAAACAGCAGGACCGACGGCGCCGCCACGATCTGCGTCACCAAAAGCGCCAGGGCCATCGTCGTGACGGAGATGCCGATATCATATCCGAAATCGGAAGTCATCGAGATCATCGTATTCACGCCGTCGATATAGAAAAAATAAGCGAGCAGAAAACAGGCGATCCCTCTTTGCCCGAGGATCTCCCGGAACGTTCCCCACATATTCGAAAACGAACAGCGGACGAAATGCGGCGGTGTCTGCCCGCGCCCGTACCGCTGCCGCACATGGCGCAGAAAGGGCAGCGTAAAGACGAGCCACCAGACCAGCGTGATGCCGATGGCGCATTTGATCGCCGTGACGGCCGTTAGGCCGAACGGTCTCAGCCCATAGAGCAGGATACCTGCCACATAAGGCAGGCAGCGCCCCGAATAACCTGCCGCGAATCCTGCCGAGGAAAGAAAATTCATGCGCTTATCCGTGGTGACATCCACCAGAAAAGCGTCGTAGATGAGATTGGTGCCGGAATAGCCCACCGCGCAGATGAAATTGGCCAGCAGAAGAAGGAAATAGCTGTTTGTGAACAGCATGGCCGCCAAAGACAAAACGCCGCAGGCAAAAAAGAAGAGGAACATGCGCTTTTTCTGCCCGCGGAAATTGACGGCGGCGCCGAGTATCGGGGCCAGCAGAGCCAGAAGAAGGGTGGAACCGGATTGCAGATAGCCCCAGTGCGCGGTCGTCAGCGCGTTGCCAAGGCCTTCCGCCTTGCCCGTCAGTTTGAGCAGGATGGGCAGAAAAGCGGTCGAAAGAATGGCAAACGCCGAAAACGCGACGTCGTACATCACCCAGCTTCGTTCGGTCTTATCCAATGTGATCTTCAAATCCGCCCTCCCGGTCTGATCCGATTCAATCAGTATCAGTATAGGCGAATGAAGAAAATGCCGAAAGCAGGATTCGGTAAAGACTAAGTAAAAGAAAAAGATTAATAGCTGATCGATCTATCTTATCCACAGCGGCGGGCGGGCTCTTGACTTGTGAGCGCTTTTCGCCTGTGATATACTGGCAGTATCGGAACCGGTCCCTTTTTTTCGCACCCGGTGCGGGCGCGCCGGTTTTCGGCGACAATCCATATGGGAGTTGACAGAATATGTCTTGGCGAGTCCACCGCAGTGTAAAGATCGCGCCGGGTGTCCGGCTGAATTTCAACAAACGCGGCACCAGTGTCAGTTTCGGCGGCCGGGGAGCGCATGTGACCGTTGGCAAGAACCGGGTCACGCGCACGTTCGGCATCCCCGGCACCGGAATATACAATACAAAAACGACCACATTCCATAAAAAGGCTCCGGCGCGCCGTTATCAGGTTCAGGCGCCCAGACCGGCCTTTGAAGAACCAAAACCGACCGACCGAACGCCGGAGCCGGCGGCTCAGCCACCGAAGGCAAAGCCGCGCGCCGCCCAAAAGCCGCTGGGGCCGTTGGGGCCGGTCGGTCGCTTTTTTTCGAATGCTGTCGGAATTTTAGGCTTTTTGGTCGCGGGTTTCTGCTTTCTGTGCGGTTTTGCCGTTCTGCCGATCAGTGTGATCTTTTGGCCTTTCGCTGCGCTTTTTGTCTGGCTGGGCGTAAGATGCCTGAGATGGAGAAGAGAACCTTCTCCTCAGGCGTCATCCGTGCCGCCGCAGGCAAAAGACGTTGCGCAGAAAGTCCCCGACGCCGAAAACGAAGCGCAGGCAGTGCAAGAAAGCGAGCCGCAGGCTGCAGCGGAGACCGGACCGGAAACGCCGCAAAAGACGGAAATACGGCAGAACGCGAAAGCCCAGGAAAACGGACCGCAGATCCCGGCGAA
>CAUULH010000143.1:0-4036 GCA_963545875.1 uncultured Ethanoligenens sp. | reverse complement strand
CAAAGATACTTTCTTATTATAATCCAGTTCCGGGATGGAAACAACACTTTCTCCCGATATTATCCGAAAAAAACAGAAAAAGACGCCGTTTGACAGGGAGCTCCGGGGCGGTATATACTGAAAAACAAGTGCGATGGCAGGGAAAGAGAGGTTGCCCGATGGATGTCAAAGAACGTTTTTCCGGCCGCGCCGGGAACTACGCGCGTTACCGCCCCGCGTATCCGGACGCGATGTTTTCGTTTCTGACGGAAAAGGCCGGCGTGCCCGAAGAGGGGACCGTAGCGGATATCGGTTCGGGCACGGGGATCTTCACCCGGCAGATCGCCCGAATAGCGGGAAAAGTATTCGCTGTCGAACCGAATGGGGAGATGCGCGCGGCTGCCGAGCGGACTTATGGGCTGTTTCCCAACGTCGTTTCCGTAAAGGGAAGCGCCGAAGCCACGGCGCTCCCGAACGCTTCTGCGGATTTGGTGACGGCGGCGGAATGCTACCACTGGTTCGACCCGATGTCGTTCCGCGCCGAATGCCTGAGGATCCTTCGGCCGGGCGGCAAAGCCGCTGTTTTCTGGAACCTGCGTATCCCCGGCGACTGGGTGACAGAGGGCTGCCACAGGCTTTGGGTCCGCTATTCGCCCGATTACGATGCCGCGGCGCATCCGTGGGACAAAAAGCAGGATTCTCTCCGGACGTTTTTCGGCGGACCGTTCCATGAGACACATTTCCGCCATCCTCAGCGGCAGGATCGGGAAGCGTTTTTCGGGCGGCTGCTCTCCGCTTCTTACAGCCCGCTCCCCGGTCAGGATGGATATGCGGATTTTCTGGCCGGTCTTGAAGAACTGTTCGATGCCCATGCAAAAGACGGTTTCGCGGAATATGCCTATGATACGACGCTCTTCTGGGGCGGGCTCACGAGCGAAGAGATTTTCCCCGCATAAAAAAGGCCGCATGTTTTCCATGCGGCGCGGTCTTTTTGAAAAACTCATTCTTCCATCTGTTTGGCCAAAAAGCCGGCGGCCGTCTGACAGAGCTTGAGCTCTACGTCTCCGGGCGTTCCGGTATCCGGCCCGGCGAGCAGGATGACGGTGCCCGCCATATCGCCCGCGGCCAGGATGGGCACGGCAACAGCCACTTCTTTATCCAGCCCGTCTACGGCGGACAGATGGCGCCCGCCGTCGCTCACATATGGGCGGCGCTGTTCCATCAGGTCTCCGAGATCGTCGTTCACGCGGCGCTCCAGCACTTCTTTGCGCGGGATGCCGAAAGCGGCGATCACGCGGTCGCGGTCGGAGATCAGGACGGGAAATCCGGACGATTTCCCGAGCACTTCCGCAAACTGCGCGGCAAAATTGGAAAGTTCCCCGATGGGTGAATATTTTTTGAAGATGACTTCGCCGTCGTTATCGGTATATATTTCAAGCGGGTCGCCCTCTCTGATCCGCATGGTGCGGCGGATCTCTTTCGGGATGACTACGCGGCCCAGATCATCGATGCGTCTTACGATGCCGGTTGCTTTCAAACCCTTTCCCTCCTTGTGATTTCTCCGCGGCCCCGCCGCGGTCTGTGATATGGAAAAGCCGGGTCTTTTTCACATCGTGTATAGTATCTTCCTGGCAAGACGCATTATACCTGCGCTGAAAAGATTTGCAGGCTTTGGAAAAAAGACGATCTTTTGTTTTTCTCCCCAAAAACACGGATGCCGGGCGGGGCAAAAAGACTTCCGGAAAAACGGGAAAAGGACTATAATAGAGGAAAAATGGACTTCCAGACCGGAAAGGGCAAACCGATGAGCGAAAAAAACAGAGTCAAGATCAAGATCTGCGGCAACGAATTTTTTATCGTTTCCACAGACAGTGAGGAATATATCCGTTCCGTGGCCGAGAAGGTGGATCGTTTCCTGCAAAACCAGATGAAGCACTCGGCAAGCATGTCCACTACGATGGCGGCGGTCTTTACGGCGATGGATTTCTGCGACGAGGCGATGAAGGCAACGGAAACGGCCGATAATCTGCGCGCGCAGATCAAAGATTATTTGGAGGAAGCGGCCGCCGCCAAGAGCGAAGCGACCGAACTCCGCCGCCGCGAGATCGAGCTCGAGCGCGAGAACGCGTCGCTGCGCACAAAAGTGAAAAAACAGGAAAAAGAAGTCAAAGAATTGAATGATCTGATCGAAATGGACGACCCGAAAAAGGCCAAAACGCTCGAAAAGACGGAAGCCGGCCAATGAGCCGACCGGAAGTGCTGGCGCCGGCCGGTTCGTGGGAGGCGCTCAGAGCCGCCGCGTATGCGGGGGCAGACGCCGTCTATTTCGGCGGGAGCACGTTCAACGCGAGGCGCAGCGCGGCCAATTTCGACGATGCGGCGCTGGCGGAAGCGATCGGCTGGCTGCATGTGCGCGGCGTGCGCGCCTATGTCACGTTCAATACGGTGCTGTTCGAAAAAGAGCGGAAAGCGGCGCTCGGTTTTCTCGAGAAGCTCTGTGAGGCCGGGCCGGATGCGCTGATCGTGCAGGATATGGGTCTTCTGCGCCTTGCGCGGGAAGCCGCGCCCCAGATGCGTCTCCACGCTTCCACGCAGATGGCGGTCACCAGTCTCGAGGGCGTGCGGGAGATGGCGTCGCTCGGCGTATCCCGCGTCGTGCTGGCGCGCGAGCTTTCCAAAAGGGAGATCGGCTCGATCACGTCCGCCCTGCGAGAGGACGGGGAAAAAGCGCCGGAGCTCGAGGTTTTCGTGCATGGCGCGCTCTGCATGAGCGTGTCCGGCCAGTGCTATTTCAGCGCCATGCTGGGCGGGCGGAGCGGCAACCGCGGCCTGTGCGCGCAGGTCTGCCGCCTGCCGTTCGCCGCGCCGGGCGGCACGGGGCACGATCTCTCGCTCAAAGATCTCTCGCTGGTCCGGCAGATCCCGGAGCTTTCGCGTCTTGGCGTTTCGTCGCTCAAGATCGAGGGACGGATGAAGCGCCCGGAGTATGTGGCGGCGGCCGTGCGCGTCTGCGCCGCCGCGGCGCGCGGAGAAAAGGTGGATGAGGCGGAGCTGGACGAGCTCCGGGCGCTTTTTTCCCGTTCGGGCTTCACGCAGGGCTATTTTGAGGGCAGACGCGGACGGGACATGTTCGGCACGAGAGCGCATGAAGATGTTCTTGCCGGTCAGAAAGCCGTTTCACGGGCAAAAGAGCCGGAAAGAGAGCGGCCCTGCGTTCCGGTCGATCTTTCGTTCCGCTGTGCCGCCGGCGCGCCCGCGTCTCTTGCCGCCGCGGATGCAGACGGCCATGCGGTCACGGTTTCCGGCCCGGTGCCGGAAGCCGCCCGCCGCCTGCCGCTCGATCGGGAGACTGTGAAAACACATCTTGAAAAGACGGGCGGCACACCGTTCTTCATCCGGGCGCTCAGCGTGGAACTCGAGGGCGGCCTTTCCCTGCCGGTGAGCGCGCTCAATGCCCTGCGCCGAGAGGCGCTGGCCGAATTGACCGCGAAGCGTGCCGAGCCGCGTCCGGTGCCTTTTGCCGATCCCGAGCCGGAAGAAAAAGGCCCGCGCGCTGAGCACTGCGGGTTCCGCGTGCGGCTTTTTTCCGCGGAACAGTTGAGGGAAGCGGATTATTCCGGCGCGGAGCGTGTCTATCTGCCGCTTGCCGCGTATGCCGAACCTTCCGCACCGCTTTTGAGAGCGCGGGAAGACGGCCTGCCGCTGGGCGTCGAACTGCCGCGCGCCGTTTTCGGCACCGGAGAGGCTCTGCTGCCCGCTCTGCGCTCTGCGCGCGCTTTCGGCGTGCGCCACGCGCTCTGCGGCAACCTCGGCGGCTTTGCCCTCGCGCGGACGATGGGCTTCGTCCGCCACGGCGACTGTTTTCTGAATGTAACGAATGCTTCCGCGCTGGCGGCCTGTGCGGGGCTCGGCGCGGCGGACTGCGTGCTTTCCTTTGAAACATCGCTTGCCCAGGCGCGGCGAGCGGCGGACGCCTGTGCCGGCCTGCTGGCTTACGGCTATCTGCCGCTGATGCTCACGCGCAACTGCCCGCTGCGGAATGGGACGGGCCGTCCGG
>CAUULH010000142.1:0-4102 GCA_963545875.1 uncultured Ethanoligenens sp. | reverse complement strand
TGTCTTCCTGCCCGATATGCTTGATGAGCCATGTGGAAACGAAGTTATTGAACTCCGCCACCAGTGCGATGGTCGGGCCTTCTTTTTCCAGCCGGGAACGGTATGCCTTCAAGCTGTTGACGAAAGCCTGATGGATCTCATGGTGCATCGGAAGGCCGGGATAGCCGCATTTTCGCTGCAGGTTCTCCTCGTCCGAAAAATGTTTGACGGTATAATCTTCGACGAACTGAACGGTTTCCGCGATCTTGCTGCGGCCTTTGCCGTGCATGCAGGCGTCGAATAATTCGTTGACTGCGGCGATCAGCTGTTTGTGTTCGGAATCGATCAACTCGACTCCGACAGACAGTTCATCTTTCCAGACCATGATGAAATCTCCTTTATCCCTTTCGCCGGTTCACTTTTGAAGGTCGGCCAGATTCTGAGTGAGAAGAGCCAGTTTTTCCGCCAGTTTCTTTTCTCTTTCGCGTTCGCTTTCCACGACGCGCTCCGGCGCTTTAGCCAAAAAGCCCGGATTTTTCAGTTTCGTCCTCAG
Organism: uncultured Ethanoligenens sp.; assembly: GCA_963545875.1. Classification (GTDB taxonomy): domain Bacteria; phylum Bacillota; class Clostridia; order Oscillospirales; family Ethanoligenentaceae; genus Ethanoligenens. Next base: position 3,570 of record CAUULH010000142.1, on the reverse strand, counting down.
AGAGGCGAGCTGTTTTTCGCAGCCGTCCTTTTCTTTTTGCAGGCGGGCGGCCTCTTTTTCGCGGTCGATGAGCTCGCCCATCGGGATATAGAGCACCGCGCCGTCGGTCACGATGCGCACGGTGTCTTTCAATGCGAACGATTTTCCGGTCTCTACTTCGGAGACCGAAGCCATGCGCGCAAAGAACGGCGCCGCCCCGGAAAAATCGCGCTCAAAGGCGGTCTCGACGTAGAGCTTGGCTTTTTTAGACGGCGGCACGCGCATCTCGGCGCGCCGGTTGCGGATGGCGCGGATGGCGCCCATCACGCGCTCCGTGGCGGCTTCCTCGTCCGGGAACGCGAGCTTCGGGTCGTATTCGGGCCACGCGCTGCGCATGATGGTTTCGCCCTCGTGCGGCAGCGCCTGCCAAATCTCTTCGGTGATGAACGGCATCACCGGGTGCAGCAGGCGGAGCGTGTGCTCCATCACCCACACGAGCACCTGTTTGGCCGATCCGGCCGCTTCGCCGCCCGCCTGGAGCCGGGGCTTGGAAAATTCGATGTACCAGTCGCAGAACGAATCCCAGAGAAAATCGTAGAGCTTCTGCACGGCCACGCCGAGCTCATAGCGATCGAGATTTTCCGTTACGTCGCGGACGAGCGTGTTCAGGCGGCTCAGGATCCATTTGTCTTCCACGGTCAGCTTTTCGGGCAGGCCCTTTTCCGTGCCGTCGATATTCATCAAAATAAAGCGGGCGGCGTTCCAGATCTTGTTGGCGAAGTTGCGGCTGGACTGCACGCGGTCCGGCATGAAGCGCGTGTCATTGCCCGGGCTGTTGGCCGTGACCAGCGTAAAACGCAGGGCGTCCGCGCCGGATGTCTCGATGACTTTGAGCGGATCGACGCCGTTGCCGAGCGACTTGGACATCTTGCGTCCCTTTTCGTCGCGCACCAGGCCGTGGATGAGCACAGTGTGGAACGGCGTCTTGCCCGTGTGCTCGATGCCGGAGAAGATCATGCGGGCCACCCAGAAGAAGATGATGTCGTAGCCCGTCACCAGCACGTCGGTCGGATAGAAGTAATCGAGCTCCGGCGTCTTTTTCGGCCAGCCGAGCGTGGAGAACGGCCACAGTGCGGAGGAGAACCAAGTATCGAATGTATCTTCGTCCTGGTGCAGGTGTTTGCTGCCGCATTTCGGGCAGACGACCGGCACTTCTCTTGCCACGATGGTCTCACCGCAGTCGTCGCAGTACCACGCGGGGATGCGGTGGCCCCACCAGAGCTGGCGGGAGACGCACCAGTCGCGGATATTTTCCATCCAATGAAAATAGATCTTGTCGAACCGTTCGGGCACGAAGCGGGTCTCGCCTTTTTTCACGGCTTCGATGGCGGGAGCGGCCAGGTCTTTCATCTTGACGAACCACTGCTTGGAGATGCGCGGTTCCACGGTGGTGTGGCAGCGGTAGCAGGTGCCGACGTTGTGTTTGATGGGCTCGATGCGTACGAGATAGCCGCCGGCCTCAAGGTCGGCCACGATGACCTTGCGCGCTTCATAGCGGTCCATACCGGCGTATTTGCCGGCTTTTTCGTTCATATGCGCGTCCGGCGTCATCACGTCGATAACGGGCAGGTCGTGGCGGCGGCCCACTTCAAAGTCGTTCGGGTCGTGCGCCGGGGTGATCTTCACGACGCCGGTGCCGAATTCGCGGTCCACATAGGTATCCGCCACGACGGGGATCTCGCGGCCCACGAGCGGAAGCGTCACGGTCTTTCCGATATAGGCCTGATAGCGTTTGTCGTCCGGATGCACGGCCACGGCGGTATCGCCGAGAAGCGTTTCCGGGCGGGTGGTGGCCAGCTCGAGGAAGCCGGAGCCGTCGGTGAGCGGGTAGCGCAGATGCCAGAACGAGCTGTCCTGCTCGGCGTATTCCACTTCCTCGTCGGAGATGGTCGTCAGGCAGTGCGGGCACCAGTTGACGATGCGCTCGCCGCGGTAGACAAGGCCTTTTTCATACAGGCGCACGAAGACCTCGCGCACGGCTTCGGAACAGCCCGTGTCCATCGTAAAACGCTGGCGCTCCCAGTCGCAGGAGACGCCCAGCTTTTTGAGCTGCTCGACGATGTTGCTCTCGTAGGTCTCTTTCCACGCCCACGCGCGCTTTAAAAAGCCCTCGCGTCCGAGATCTTTTTTGGTCAGACCTTCTTTTTTCATGGCGGCCACGATCTTGGCTTCGGTGGCGATGGCGGCGTGGTCGGTCCCCGGCAGCCAGAGCGCTTCGTAGCCCTGCATCCGCTTGTAGCGGGTGAGGATATCCTGCTGAGTATCCTCGAAAGCGTGCCCCATATGCAGTTTGCCGGTGATGTTCGGCGGCGGCATCATGATGGTGAACGGCTTTTTATGGGAATCCACCTCTGCGTGGAAATACCGGCCTTTTAGCCAAAACTGATAGGTACGGTCTTCCACACGGGACGGCTCATACGTTTTGTCCAGCAATTTCTTCATCTATTTTTATCCTCCTGCGATTCTTTCTCCATTATAAAAGCGAGAAGAAAGCCTGTCAATCCGCGCTCAGGATGAATTTACGCACGGCGAACGCCACGCCGTCCGCCTCATTCGAGCGCGTGATGAAGTCGGCCGCTTCTTTTACCGGCGCCTGTGCGTTCTCCATCGCGACGCCGAGCCCCGCATAGCGGATCATCGTCACATCGTTGAAGCCGTCGCCGCAGGCCATCAGTTCCTCTTTTGAGGCGCCGATCTGTTCGAGAAGCGCGGCCAGCGCGGCGGCCTTGTCCACCTGGAGCGGCAGGACTTCGAGGAAAAACGGCTCCGAGCGGAAGACGTTGAGTTTTCCTTTCACCTGTTCGCGCATCAAAGGCTCCATTTTGGCGAGATGGTCCGGTTCACCGGCCAGCAGGAACTTGTTGACCGGGAAACGCACGGCTTCCGGAAGAAAGGGAACTGTTTCCATTTTCAGGCGGTTGATGCGCGCTTCGAGCTGAATATAAGGGTCTTCCGGGTCCTCGGTGATGGCGGTAACGCCGTCCGGCAGATAGGTGACGAGGGACATGTCGTTCTCTTTCGCGAACCGGCAGACAGGGAACACCCATTCCGCGTCGATCGTGCGGTTGTAGATCACGCCGCCCGTTTTGTAATCGACCAGCCTTGCGCCGTTGAAAGAGAGGATATAGCCGCCGAAGCGGCCGATCTGAAGCGCTTCGGCGGTAGACAGCACACCGTTGAGCGGGCGCCCTGAAGCCAGCACGACGCGTACGCCCTGTTTTTCGGCGCAAAGGATCGCTTCTTTTGTGTTTGGTGAGATGTTTTTGTGGGAATCCAGAACGGTTCCGTCGAGATCGAGAGCCAGGACTCGGTAATGCATGTAAAGATCCTCCCTTATCTGCGGCTCTGCGGCCGCTTCTGCCTGTTCAGTATAACGGAAATCCGGCAAAATGACAAGGAAACCGGTTGGAAAGAAAAAAGGAACCCCTCACTTATTATGCAATATGCACAGAGACATTTATAATTGATCGATTTATACTAGAGAAAACCACAAATCAAATCGCTGTTGATCCCAATAACGGCTGAGGGAGG
>CAUULH010000141.1:0-4103 GCA_963545875.1 uncultured Ethanoligenens sp. | reverse complement strand
CCGTATTCGCCGCCGTTTCCGCGGGAGAGCGGTCGTTTGCCGCGCTGGCCGTCGCATCGGAAAACGGCGCGACGCCGTGCGGCCTGTGCCGCCAAGTGCTCGCCGAATTTTCAAAAGACGGCGCGCTGCCCGTTTGTTGCGCGGGAAAAGACGGCGTGCGCGTCTTTACGCTCGCCGCGCTCCTGCCGGAAGCGTTCGATGCCTTTACGCCCGAGGAGGACGCATGACGGATCTCTCCAACCCGCTTATCGTCAAAAGCATGCTTTCGCGCCACGGTTTTCATTTTTCTAAAGCGCTCGGGCAGAATTTTCTCATCGATGCCACGGTCTGCCCGCGTATGGCGGAAGCCTGCGGCGCCGAAGAAGCCGCGGGTGTGCTGGAGATCGGCCCCGGCGTCGGCGTGCTGACGGCGGAGCTTGCAAAGCGCGCGCGCAAGGTCACAGCGCTCGAGGTGGACGGCCGCCTGCTGCCCGTTCTGGCGGAGACCCTGAACGGCTTTTCCAATGTCACGGTGAGGGAAGCGGACGCGATGAAAATCGATCTTGCCGCGCTCATCCAAAGCGAATTCGGCGGAAAAGCGGCTGTCTGCGCCAATCTGCCGTATTATCTCACGTCGCCGCTCCTGATGCGCCTGCTCGAATCGCGCCTGCCGCTCACGGCGATCACCGTGATGGTGCAGAAAGAAGCCGCCGAGCGCCTCTGCGCGGAGCCGGGCACCAGAGAAGCCGGCGCGGTGAGCCTCGCGGTGCGGTATTATGCCAATCCGCGGGTGCTTTTCGGCGTGCCGTCGTCCAGCTTTTTGCCGAGCCCCAAAGTAGACAGCGCCGTCATCCGGCTCGACCTGCGCGAGGCGCCGCCCGTCGCCGTGAAAGATGAAGCGCTCTTTTTCCGCCTGATCCGCGCGGCGTTCGGTCAGCGGCGCAAGATGCTCCGCGGCGCGCTGCCCGCGGGGCTCGGCGTCACGAAAAAAGAAGCGGAAGACGCGCTCGCCGCCGCCGGGCTCGACCCGACACTGCGCGGCGAACGGCTTACCCTTGAAGATTTTGCCCGTCTGGCGGATGCCTTTTCGGCCCGCTGAGTTTACAATCCACGCCGGGAGACCGGCAGGTGAGGGGGATCGTTTTGCAGGAAAACATCCGGAATTTTTGCATCATTGCCCATATCGACCACGGCAAATCCACGCTGGCGGACCGGCTGATGGAGCTGACCAGCGCGGTGGCCAAGCGCGATATGGAGGCCCAGCTCCTCGATAACATGGACCTCGAGCGCGAGCGCGGCATTACCATCAAGGCGCGGGCCGTCAAGCTGAATTATCATCATACCGACGGCAAAGACTATGAGCTGAACCTCATCGACACGCCGGGCCATGTGGATTTCAATTATGAAGTCTCCCGTTCGCTGGCGGCCTGCGAGGGCGCCATCCTCGTGGTGGACGCCTCTCAGGGCATCGAGGCGCAGACGCTGGCCAATACCTATCTGGCCGTCGATCACGGGCTGGAAGTCGTGCCGGTCATCAACAAGATCGATCTGCCGTCCGCCGAGCCGGAGCGCGTGCGCAAAGAGATCGAGGATGTCATCGGCATCCCGGCGGACGGCGCGCCGTGCATTTCGGCAAAGACCGGGCTGAACGTCCCGCAGGTGCTCGATAAGATCGTGACGGGCATCCCGGCGCCGGCCGGCGACCCGGACGCGCCGCTCCGCGCGCTCATCTTCGATTCGTACTACGACAGCTACCGCGGCGTCATCGTCTATATGCGCGTCATGGACGGTACGGTGAAGCCCGGCACGCGCATCCGCATGATGGCGACGGGCGCGGAATTCGACGTGGTGGAAGTCGGCTATATGCTGCCCACGCACCTCGCGCCGGCCGAAAGCCTGCACGCGGGCGAAGTCGGCTATCTCACGGCCAGCATCAAGGACGTTTCGGAGACCCGCGTGGGCGATACCGTCACCACGGCGGAGGGCGGCGCCGCCAAGCCGCTGCCGGGCTATAAAAAAGTCAATCCGATGGTCTTCTGCGGCATCTATCCGGCGGACGGCGCGCATTACGACGACCTGCGCGACGCGCTCGCCAAGCTCCAGCTCAACGACGCATCGCTCTCTTATGACCCCGAGACATCCATCGCGCTCGGGTTCGGCTTCCGCTGCGGTTTTTTAGGGCTTCTGCATATGGAAGTCGTGCAGGAGCGGCTCGAGCGCGAATATCATCTCGACCTCATCACGACGGCGCCGAGCGTGGTCTATAAACTGCTGCTGACCGACGGCACGACGAAGTATATCGCCAACCCGATGGATTTTCCCGCGCCGGAGGCCATTGCGCAGGCGGAGGAGCCGGTCATCACGGCGCATATCCTCACGCCCACGGAGTACATCGGCAACGTGATGGAGCTCTGCCAGCAGCGGCGCGGCGTCTATCTGGATACGAAATATCTGGATGCCTCGCGAGCCGACCTCAGCTACGAGCTGCCGCTCAACGAGGTGGTGTACGATTTCTTCGACGCGCTCAAATCGCGCACGCGCGGCTTTGCGTCGCTTGATTATGAATTCAAAGGCTATGCGCCGTCCCGTCTTGTCAAGCTGGACATCCTGCTCAACGGCGAGGCGGTAGACGCGCTCTCGTTCATCGTTTTTGCCGATCAGGCGTATTCCCGCGGGCGGCGCATCGCCGAAAAACTGAAAGACGTCATTCCGCGCCAGCTCTTTGAAGTGCCGATCCAGGCCGCGGTGGGCGGGCGCATCATCGCCCGCGAAACGGTGAAAGCCATGCGGAAAGACGTGCTGGCCAAATGCTACGGCGGCGACATCACGCGCAAAAAGAAACTGCTCGAGAAGCAGAAAGAGGGCAAGAGACGGATGCGCCGCCTCGGCTCGGTGGAAGTGCCGCAGGAAGCGTTCATGGCCGTGCTGAAGCTGGACGAATGAGCGGCGGTTACGGCCTGTATGTGCATGTGCCGTTCTGCTTTCCCGGCAAATGTCCGTACTGCGATTTTTATTCCGTGCCGTTTTCGGACAAGGCGGCGGATGCTTATGTGAAGGCGGTGGAGCGGGCCGCGGAGCGCTGGGCGCCGCGGCTCGCGGGGCGAACGGCGGTCTCCGTCTATTTCGGCGGCGGCACGCCTTCTCTGCTCGGCGCTCGGCTGGCGGATCTGCTGGCTTCTCTGCGGCGGCTGTTTGCCGTTTCGCCGGATGCGGAGGTCACGGCGGAAGCCAATCCGGGCGGCAGGCTGACGGAGTGGCTGCCCGCGTGGCGGGAAGCGAGCGTCAACCGGCTCTCGATGGGGATGCAGTCCGCCGTACCGTCGGAACTCCGTGCGCTGGGCCGCCGGCATACGCCGAAAGACGTTTCGGACGCCGTCTCTGCCGCCCGTGCGGCGGGCTTTGAGAATATCTCGCTCGACCTGATGCTCGCCACGCCGGGCCAAACGCCGGAAAGCGCGCGGGATTCCGTCGATTTTGCCACCTCGCTCGGCGCGGAGCACGTTTCGGCGTATCTGCTGAAAGTGGAGCCCGGCACGGCTTTTGCCGCGCGGGGCGTGAAGGAAGCGGATGAGGATATGCAGGCCGACTGCTACCTCGCCGCGTGCGAAGCGCTGGAAGCGCGCGGTTATCTTCAATATGAGATCTCCAATTTCGCCAAGCCCGGCTTTGCTTCGCGCCATAACGTGAACTACTGGGACGACGGCGAGTATCTCGGCTTAGGCCCCGGCGCGCACGGCTTTTTAGACGGCCGCCGGTTCTATTATGAGCGGGACCTTCCCGCCTTTTTAAAAGGCGCGCCGCCGCAGGACGAAGGGCCGGGCGGCGGCTTTGAAGAATATGTCATGCTCCGCCTGCGGCTCACGGCCGGCCTTTCGGAAACGGCGCTGCTCGCCCGCACCGGGCGGGACTTTTCCGCTTTTGACACCGCGGAGCTCGCCCGTCTGCAAAGGGGCGGATTCCTTGCGCGAACGCCCGGCCGCATCGCGCTCACGAGGCGCGGTTTTCTGGTGAGCAATGCCGTCATCGCGGATTTGCTTCCATAAAAAAACGTGCCCGTGCGGGCCGCAAAAATCCTTCTTTTTTGCCAAGCGAAAGCCTTGACAATTCCATGGAATGGTGATAGA
>CAUULH010000140.1:0-4158 GCA_963545875.1 uncultured Ethanoligenens sp. | reverse complement strand
CTCCTGTTATGCCGTGCGGTCGATCCGTGCGCCGAGGATACTGCCGGCCACACTGTCGGCAGAGACCTGATAACTGCCGTCCTGCACTTTTGCCTTGATGCCGGCTACACGTTCTGCCCTGTCGGCATCGCTCTCGGAGCTGCCGATACCCGCCGCCAGCGTATCCGCCTCACCGCGGTCCGCCGCCTCGGAAGAGATTTCCACACGGTCGGCGCTTCCGTCGGTATTTTCCGCAGAAGTCTCCGTACCCTTGCGATTCGTCTTCTCATCTTTGGCATAAGACGCATAAAGCTGATTTGGCGAAACACCGCTGATTTTCATTTTTCGTCACCACTTTCGCTGCCGGCTGCTCGGCATCCAATCTTTCTCTATAAGATATCGGCTGTCTCCGTCAAAAGATGAGAGGTTTTCGAGAAAATTTCAGCTTTCTCAATGCAGATTGTTGATATACGATTCGATACTGTCGGCCGTAGTGACCACGCGCGCATCCATCTGAAAGCCGCGCTGCGTTTCGATCATATCGACCATTTCGCTGGAAAGTTCCACATTGGAAGACTCGTAGCCGCCCTGCAAAACGCCTTCAGTTGATGCTTGAGCCGCGCCGGAAAGCGCGTTTGACGAAAAAAGCGTATCGCCCTCCGCCGTAAGGCCCTCGGGGTTGGAAAACGTAAACACGCCCGGCGCGGCCTGCGGCGTTCCGCCCTGAACCGTGATGGCATTCCCCTGCGCGTCCAGCACATCGCGCCCTTCGGCATCCGTCAGATAGGTCGTGCCGTTCTTGATCGTTTCCTGAAACTGGCCTTCCCGAGTGTAATACGTGTTGCCGTCGGCATCCTTCACTTCGAAAAAGCCTTCTCCTTTCGGTGCGAAATCCAGTGCGGAATCCGTTTCCACATAGGAACCGGCCGATGTATCCGCGACCGCAGCGTCCACTTTGGTGCCGCTGCCCTGGAGCTCGTTCGCATAAGCGGAATTTTCGGGCCGCACCATCGAATTGTGCAGCAGATCGCTGAACGTCGTCGTGCGCCCGATATAGCCCGCCGTGTTCACGTTAGCGATATTATTGGAGATGTTGTCCATCTCCGTTTCCCTGGCGCGAAGGCTGTCTGCCCCGCCGAAAAACGCCTGTATCATGTCTTCTCTCTCCTCTCAGCGGAAACTCAGCTCAGAGTGCCGATCTGCAGCAGCTTATCCAGTGAGTCGGTCGCGGTGTTATACGCTTCCTCACAGGTCTGGAACGAACGGCTGGCCTCGACCAGTCCGGTCATATCCGTTACGGTATCTACATTGGATTTTTCTTCATATCCCTGCATCAGCTCCGACCCAGTCGATACCTGCGCGCCGGTCAGACTGAAAAAGCCGTCCGTCTGTTTGGCGGCCGTGCCGGTATAAACGGCGAAGGTGCCCGTCTGACCGGCGCTGTTCGTGAACGTGCCGTCCGTACTTACTTTCAGGCCTTCCGCGGAGATCGGCGCGCCCGCGCTGTCAAGCAGACGCTGACCGGAAGGAAGGGCCAGAAAACCGGACGTATCCGCTTGAAAATCGCCCGCGCGCGTATATTCCGTCGTGCCGCCCGGCGAGGCCACGGCAAAAAAGCCCGTGCCCTCGATGGCCAGCGTATCGCTGCTGTCCGATTTTTCCAAGTCGCCCTGCGAAAGGTCGGTGGAAACGCTGCCGATATGCACACCCGCATCGATGGTGCCGATCTTGGCGGAATCCGTTGTCCGGGAGGTCAGCTCCTCATCAAAGCTGCGCAGCGAGGTCTCGTCGCTTTTGAAGCCCTGCGTATCGGCATTATCCAAATTATTTCCGTAAACATTGATGCGTTTATATTCGGCAGTCATGCCGGACGCCGACGAATAAATACCTCTGAGCATCTTCATTTCCTCCGTTTCAAATCCGTATATAAGCCTGCATCTGTTTCCGCATGTGGTCGACGGCACGGGAATGGATCTGGGAGACCCGCGATTCCGTCACGCCGATGACCTCGCTGATCTCTTTTAATGTCAAGCCCTCGTGATAATAGAGGGCGATCACCAGCCTGTCCCTTTCGGCAAGAGAGTCCACCGCTTTGGCAAGCATCGAGAGCATTTCACTTTCCTGCAGGGACGCCTCGGGGGAATTGCCGGAAGACAGGAACTGATCCGCCGCGTTATAGAGCATTTCCTCAAAAGAAAGGATGCGGAATCGCCCGCGGTTGGTGCGGACTTTGTCCAGCTCCTCCTTTTCGATGGAAAGGTGCTCGCAGAGCTCGTCGTCGGTAGGACGGCGGCCGAGAGTGGAAGAAAGCTCTTCCTCGGCGGAATCCAGCCCGGCAGCCTTGTGGCGCAGGCCGCGCGGCACCCAGTCGTTGCGGCGTACATAGTCGAGGATCTCGCCGCGGATGCGATAGGTGGCAAAGGTCTCAAAGGTGACGCCTTTTTCTTCATCGAACTTTTCCACGGCCTTGATGAGCCCGATGGTCCCGCAGCTTTTCAGGTCGTCCGCTTCCACATAGCTGCCGCTCACAGCCATCACTCGCCGGACGATGGCCTGCACCAGCCAGCCGTAATGGAGCACTAAGTCGTTGCGTGCCTCGACGCTCCCCGTTTTATGGTAGACTTTCCAAAGCGAGCCGGCATCCGCGGATCTTTCTGCAGCCATGCGCGATCCCCCCTTCTTCCGTTTTCCGGCCTCAGGCGGCTACGGCGCCGAGCGCCTGCAGTCTTACATTGCTCTCCAACTCATTATAACTGATAACGGTCAGATCAGGCAATGCCTCTTCGGTCAATCTTTTTAAATAAAGTCTCGTCTGCGGCGCCGCCAGCACGATGGGCTCCAGGCCCGCGTCCATACATTTTTTGACTAGAACGGACAGATTGTCGATAATGGTCTTCGCTTTCTGCGGGTCCATTGCCAGATATGGGCCGCTGTCCGTCTGCCGGACACTTTGATTGACGGCTTTTTCGACCTGCGGGTCCACCGTGATGACCTTCAGCTCGCCGCTCGGCGCAAAGCGATGCGTGATGGTGCGCCGCAGGCTCTGCCGCACGAATTCCGTCAGCAGATCGGGATCTTTGACCTTTGGCGCGTGGTCGGCCAGCGTCTCGAGGATGCTCACCATATCCCGGATAGGCACGTTTTCTTTCAGCAGATTTTGGAGCACTTTTTCCACTTCGCCCACCGCGAGCTTGCTCGGGATGAGCTCTTCGACCAGCGACGTGTTCTTTTTCTTGAGGGTATCGAGCAGTGCGTTGACCTCGCGCCGGCCCATCAGCTCCCACGCGTGGCGCCGGATGACTTCGGAGAGGTGCGTCATCATCACGGCCGTAGGCTCAATAACTGTATAGCCTTTCATTTCCGCCTCGCTGCGCTTGGAAGGCTGTATCCAGCGTGCTTTCAGGCCGAAAGCCGGCTCGACCGTATCCACGCCGTCCACGTCGAACGTATCGGAAGACGGGTTCATGATGAGCAGACTGCCCACCATCAGTTCGCCGCGGGCCACTTCTTCCCCGCGGATCTTGATGACGTAGGCATTGTTGCCGAGCTGGATATTATCGCGCATCCGCACACTGGGGACCACCATGCCCATCTCGAGCGCGAACTGCTTGCGGAACATCACCACTTTGTCCACGAAAGTACCGCCCTGCGATTCATCCACCAGCGGGATGAGACTGTAGCCGAATTCCATCTCGATCACTTCTACTTCGAGATACTGGTAAACATTTTCGGGATTCTGGAGCTTTTTCAGCTCGTTTTCGGCCGAAGACGGCTTGGACGCTTTCGCGACTGCTTTCTGCGCTTTCTGTTTGCGCCGCGCGATGAGAAAACTGATGACGATGAACATCACGCCTTCTAAGAAAAGCACCGGCGCCGGAAAGCCCGGCAGGAACATCATGCACATCAGCACGCCGCCGACGATACGCATCACGATGGGGCGGGAAAAGAGCTGATTGGCCAAATCCTCGCTGATGTTGGAATCGGATTCCGCGCGGGTGACAATGAGGCCGGTGGCCACGGAGATGAGCAGCGCCGGAAGCTGGGCGAGCAGGCCCTCGCCGATGGTCGCCTGCGTGTAGGTCGTCAGAACATCGCTGATGTCTTTCCCGGACGTAAGGCCCGTGATGATGCCGCCGACGATATTGATGATGACGATGACGATGGCCACGATGGCATCGC
>CAUULH010000139.1:0-4200 GCA_963545875.1 uncultured Ethanoligenens sp. | reverse complement strand
CGTTTTTGACGGATAAACGGTGATGGCCGCGCCGCCCCAATGCAGCGTGCCTGTTTTTTGGATGTATTGGGCCGCCATCCCGGCTTTTTCCCGGCAGGCGGCGGGCAAAACGACGGTCTTGACCGTCCGCTCCCCTTTCAATTCTTGCAGCTCCGTGCCGCGCGAAGTGCTCCACGCGGGCAGGATCACCATATCGACGGCGGAAACTCGGCGCTGCTTGAGGAACGTATCGACCTGATAAGCCGAATCGGAGCCGGCAAGATCAACCACGAGCGCATGCCCGCCCAAAAGCAGGACCGTGGCGCTGCCGTTTTCCACCGGCAGGGCGTCGAATTCCAGCACGCCTTTTGCCGCCGCTTCATGCACCGCTATGCCCAGCATCAGCGCGCAGAGGACGCACATCGCGGCCAGGCGCACATCGGCTCCCCGCCCGCGCAGATGCCAGCAAAGAAAAGCGACGGCGGCGGCCAGAGCCAGTACGGCGTAAACGAACGCGTAATCGGTGGAGACCGCGGCGAACGGCAGGCCCGCAAGCACATGCGCGAGACCGATCATCGCGCCGCAGCACAGACGCAGAAGCAGGGCCAGCGGATGAACGAGCCAGGCAAAGATCACACCGTCCGGCAGGATGGACAGTACCGCCGCGGCCAGCGTGGCGAGCAGGGAAAGCGGTACTTCGACCAGATTCGACAGAAAACTGACCAATGAAAACTGCCGAAACGTGAGCAGGATCACCGGCGCGGTGAGCAGCGTGGCGCCGAACGTCTCACTGAACACGCCGCCGAGCATCCGGACCGGGCGCGGCGCTCCCGCAAGCGGATGCGCGTCCAGCCAGCGGCCCGTGGGTCCGGAGACCGTCACGAGCCCCAGCGTGGCGGCAAACGAGAGCAGAAGCCCCGTATCCGTCGCGGCGAACGGGTTGAACAGACAGAGAACGAGCACGGAAGCACCGAGCGAATTGAGCGCGTCCGCCTCGCGTCTCACCATGAGGCCGCCGAGATACAGAAAAGCCATCAGACCCGCGCGGTTTACCGACGGCGAAAAGCCGGTGATGGCCATAAAGCCCGCTACCGACGCCGCCGTGAGTCCGAGCGAGAGCCGCCTCGGCACTTTCGCCCGCAGGAGCAGAAAAAGCACCGCCTGCATCAAAAGCGAGACCTGGGTGCCGGAAACGGCGAGGATATGCGAGATGCCGTTCACGGTGAAATCGTCTTTCACCCATGACGGCAGAGAGGAAACATCTCCGATGAGGATGCCCGCCGTGAGCGCGCCCCAGGTGCCGCCGACACGGTTCTGCAATCGGGAAGAAACTGCCTGCCTGAGGCGGATGGCCAGCGCATACGGGTGAAAGCCCGTCGGCGCCGTCACGGTGACTTCATCCGCCGAGGCAAAAAGATACACGCCTTTCGAGCGATAATACTGCTGGCTGTCGAAGCCGTCGGACGAAGCGGCCGGCGGCAGGGAAAGCACGGCGGAAAAACGCACCCGCGAAAACGGTTCGACGGAGCCGTCCGTCATCTTTACGCGAAGCGTGACGCCGGAAGAAACGGCCTTTCCGTTTATCCGGACGGAATCGGCCCGCACGAGATAGCGGTACGACGTGCCGGATTTTACCGGCGCCTCGGTCACGACGCCCTGCACCTCGGCCGTTTTTCCAGCTAAAGAGGCCGTCGGATAATAAGCGAAATGCCAGGTGAGCGCATACACGGCAAAGGCCGCGCCCGCCGTACAAAAAACGGTGAAAAGCGCGGCCCGCCGCGGAAAAATCCCGGATGCAGCCAGCAGAAAAACGGCGCCCGCCGCGCATAGGACGGCCAGCACGGCGCAAACGGCCGTATCGAGCTGTGCGGCAAGGCACAGCACGAACAGATAGGTGATCCCGACGACGGCGAGCGGGCGTTTCATGTTTCCGCTTTCTTCCGCATGGGAAGCGTCAGTCCTTCACGAAGAGAGGAAGCGGCGCGAGAAACGTGATGTCTTTGCGCTTCTGCGCGTCGCCTTCGGCCAGAACGGCCATACGGCCCACAATATTGCCGCCCGCCTTGCTCACCAGCGCTTCGAGTGCCTTGAGCGATTCGCCCGTGCTGATCACATCGTCTACGATGAGCACGCGGCGGCCTTTCATCAGAAAGGCGTCGTGCTCGTCTATGTAAAGCGTCTGCATCTTGGCCGTGGTGATGGATTTGACCGAAACGCTCACCGGATTGCGCATATAGACCTTTACGCCTTTGCGCGCGATGAGATAGCCGTTCTTTCCGCTCTGGCGGGCCATCTCGTAGGCAAGCGGAATACCCTTGGCCTCGGCGGTGATAAGAATATCGTGTTCGGGCGCGCGGGCCAGCAGCTCTTTCGCGCAGCTGACCGTGAGTTCAACGTCACCGAACATGATGAACGCGGCGATATCCAGTGTATTGCTCACCGGGCAGACCGGCAGTTCACGCGTCAGACCGGCGACTTTCAACGAATAGGTTTTCATTTGATAAGCCCCACTTTTCTGTAAAAGATAAAGGACCGGAAAAGCAAGACGCCTCCCGGCCCGGGAATTCAAGCCATATCCGGATAGAGCTTGCGGCCCGCGAGCACATGGAAATGCAGATGATGCACCGTCTGCCCCGCGTCGTCGCCGCAGTTGCTCACCACGCGGTAGCCGTTCTTGAGATCGAGCTCGGCGGCCAGCTTGGCGATGACCTCGAAGATATGCGCGACGACCGCGCTGTTCTCCGGCGTGACGGCGTTCACCGACTCGATGTGTGTTTTAGGGATGACCAGAAAATGCACGGGCGTTTTCGGCTCGATGTCGTAAAAGGCCACGATCTGGTCGTCCTCATACAGTTTTTTCGAAGGGATCTCTCCCGCCGCGATCTTGCAGAAAAGACAATCCATCTTTCGAACCTCCTGGTTTTTAACCGTGTGAGATCGGTCTGCGGATAAACGGATTCAGGCTTTGACGCCCGCCAGCGTTTTTTCGACGCCCGCGAGTGCCTCGGCGAGTTTGGAAGCGTCTCGCCCGCCGGCGGTGGCGCTGTCCGGCCGGCCGCCGCCGCCGCCGCCCGTCAGCTTCGCGGCGGCGCGCAGCAGATTGCCCGCGTGCGCCCCGGCTTTTACAGCCGCTTTGCCGCAGGAAGCGGCAAAGACGATCTTGCCGCCCGACTGCGCGGCCAGCACGGCCACCGCGTTTTCGTCTTTTTCGCGCAGCGCGTCCGTCACCAAGCGGAGCGCGCCGGCATCCATGCCTTTGAGCTCTTTCACCACGGCGCGGAACGGCCCCACGTTTTTGGCTCCGGCGAGGAGAGAATCGGTCTGCATGGCGGCCATACGCCCTTTGAGCGTTTCGGCCTCGTGCTCTTTGCCGCGCAGTTCTTCCATCACCTGAGCCGCCCGGTGCGCGAGGTCGGCCGGCGAGGATTTGAGCGCCTGCGCGGCCTCGGCCATCGCCCGCTCCTGCTCGTCGAGCAGTGCCAGCACGTTCGTTCCGGTCACAGCCTCGATGCGGCGCACGCCGGAAGCCACCGACGATTCGGAAACGATATGGAAAAGCCCGATGCGGCCGGTATTGGCCACATGCGTGCCGCCGCAGAACTCTTTGGAGACGCCGCCCATGCTCACCACGCGGACCTTATCGCCGTATTTCTCGCTGAAGAGCGCCATCGCGCCCGTCTTTTTGGCTTCTTCGAGCGGCATGACCTCTGTTTCGACCGGCAGAGCGGCCAAAATGGCTTCGTTCACCTTTTGCTCGACGGCTTTGAGCTCTTCCGGTTTCAAGGCGGCAAAATGCGTGAAATCGAAGCGGACGCGGCTCTCATCGACGAGCTGGCCCGCCTGCCGCACATGGTCGCCCAGCACGCCGCGCAGAGCCGCCTGGAGCAGATGCGCGGCGCTGTGGTCGCGCGCAACGGCGGCTCTGCGCGGCGCGTCCACTTCGGCTGTCACGGTCTCGCCGACGGAAAGGCTGCCCTCGAGCACTTTACCAAGCTGATGGAAGCGGCCCGTCGCCGATTTACGGCAGCCGGTGATCTCGACCCGCAGGCCTTCCGCCGTAAGGGCACCGGTATCACCCACCTGGCCGCCGCTCTCGGCATAGAACGGCGTGGTATCGAGCAGGATGGAGACGGGGCGGCCCTTGGCCGCGAGACCTACGCGCTCGCCCTCGGCGATGATGGCCGTCACCTTTGCCTTGCAGGTGAGCTTTTCATAGCCGAC
>CAUULH010000138.1:0-4211 GCA_963545875.1 uncultured Ethanoligenens sp. | reverse complement strand
GCCGCCGTAGTTGGCACGATGGGCGCGGTCGGATTCAATAAGAGCCGTTCCAAATGGAAGACCGTCGTCACGACGTCGATCTATTTTCCTATCGTCATACCGGAGATCGTGCTGGCCGTTTCCACTTTTTTGATCTTCAACACGTCGAAAATGCCGCTCGGCCTCGTCGCGATGACGGTCGGAAACGCAACGCTTGTCCTTCCCTATATCTATATTACGGTGAAAGCGCGGCTTGTCGGTATGGATGATTCCATCGAGGAGGCCTCGCTCGATCTGGGGGCGAATCACGTCTATACCTTTCTGCATGTGATTTTTCCCGCCATTCTGCCGGGCATCATTTCCGGTACGCTGATGGCGTTTTCCCTTGCGTTCGACGATCTGATCGTTTCCACGTTTCTGGCGGATCCGTCCACCACGACGCTGCCGATGAAGATCTACTCGATGCTGAAAAAGGGCGTTTCGCCGGAGATCAACGCCCTTTCGACGATCATTTTGTCGCTGTTTTTGATCGGCGTGGTCGTCAGCTTCATCCTCGAAGGAAAAAAACGGCGCAGAATCAGAAAAGAAGAGCAGATCCAGAATTTGCTCGATCGCGTTTGAGTTTCGGACAAAGGAGTCGTTATGGACAGCAAGATCGAATTTTTGTACCTGGACGAGGAAGATATGCTGAAAGCGGGCGTGCTGGAGGCTGAAAAATGCGTCACGACCGTAGGAGACGTGGTCAGCCTGCTCGATAAAGGCGATTATCTGATGGGCGGACCCGGCCATAACGAACACGGCGAGCAACTCTTTTTTCCCAAGAAATCCGCTTTGCCGGATTTTCCTCTGGAAGATTCGCGCGACCGGCGTTTTATGTCCATGCCCGGCTATCTGGGCGGGCGATTTCATATCGCGGGCGAAAAATGGTACGGATCGAACGGGCGGAATGCCAAATGCGGCCTGCCGAGATCGATCCTTATGGTCACGCTGAACGACGTGGAAACGGGCGCGCCGCTCGCTTATATGTCGGCTAACCTGCTCAGTTCCATGCGGACGGGCGCCATGCCGGGCCTTACGGTGCGCTATCTCGCCCGGAAGGATATCGAGCCCGTCGTCTGCCTGATCGGCGCGGGCGTCGTCAACCATACCAGCGTCATGGCGATTTTGGCGGAGTGCCCCAATACCCGTCAGATCAAGATCAAAGGCGGATCCGCGCATTCAAAGAGCGCCGGAAAGCTGGCGGATTTCATCCGCAGGACCTATCCGGATATCCCGGACGTGCGCGTCTGCGAGAGCCTCGAAGAAGCCGTGCGCGGCAGCGATATCATCAGCGAGGCCGTCTCTACACCGAGGCTCCAGTGGCCGGTGCTCCGGCCGGAGTGGCTCAAACCCGGCTGCGTGGTCATCTCTTCCGGCACGATGGATATCGACCTGTCGTTCGTGCACGATTCCATGTCGAAAGTCGTCGATAATCTCCAGATGTACGAGGACTATATCCAGATCTACGAAAAACGCGATCCCAAGACCGGGAAGCGCATTCCTACCGGTACGCCGGGCATGTATTTCGTCGATATGATAAAAGACGGCACGCTGGAGCGCTCCGATGTCCAGAGCCTCGGCAAGATCGTTCGGGGGATCGATCCGGGCAGAACGTCCGGCGGCGAGATGTTTCTGGTAAGTCTGGGCGGCATGCCGATACTCGACCTCGGCTGGGGATACGAATGCTACCATGCTGCCAGGAAAAGGGGACTTGGCACGATGCTGAAATTGTGGGACAGCCCTTTTTTGAGCTGAAAACTCTGGAATGATACGAAGGTATGGCGGAAACGGAAATGCGATATCCTGTATTTTTCACCGTGACTGAGCGCCTTCTGAAGAAAGAGATCGGGCCTTATACGGCGCAGCCGGACGACGCCATGCTGGTATGCCGGTGCGAAGAGGTCACGAAAGGGCAGATCCGGAAAGCCGTCCATGCCGGCATGATCACGATCGAAGAAATCAGGCGCTTTCTCCGGTGCGGAATGGGCCTGTGCCAGGGGCAGACGTGCGGCAAACTGGTCAGATCCATCGCGGCAAAAGAGCTCGGCGTCAAACCTTCCGAGCTCGAGCCGGCCACCTGCCGGGCCCCGATGCGTCCGCTCGAGATGCAGATTCTAGCAAATGACGGGGGAAACGCGGAATGAAGAAAACATCGGACGTCATCATCATCGGAGGCGGCGTGATCGGATGCGCCGCCGCCTATTATCTGGCCAAACGGGGCGTCCGCTCCGTTACGGTCATCGAAGCCTCGCCGAGCATCGGGCACGGCGGATCGAGCCGGAACGGGGGCGGCGTGCGTCAGTCCGGGCGCGACCCGAGAGAGCTGCCATATGCCATTTATGCCGTTCAGCATTTATGGCCGACGCTTTCCGACGAGCTGGGCGCGGATGTGGAATACTGCCGGCACGGCAATCTTCGTCTCGGCAAAACGCCGGAGCACATGGAAAAGCTCAGAAAGCTGGCGGAAAACGGCCGGAAATCCGGCCTCGACATGCGCATCATCGACGGGAAAGAAGTCAAGGAGCGCTGCCCGTATCTTTCGGACGAGGTCATCGGCGCAAGCTGGTGCCCGACGGACGGCCATGCCAACCCGATGTTGACGACGCTCGCGTTTTATAAGCGCGCGCTGGAGCTCGGCGTCGATTTTCTGACGGACGCGCCGGTGGCTTCCATCCGAAAAGTCCGGGGAAAAGCGCGGGCCGTTCGCCTGAAGTCCGGAGAAGAGATGGAAGCGGAGACGATTATTTTGGCCGCCGGCTACGCGAGCCGCTATATCGCGCAGACGGTCGGGCTCGATGTGCCGATGACCCGCTATTTTGAAGAGGCGCTGGTGACGGAGGTCGAACCGCCGATGTTCGACATCATGCTCGGCACGGCGGACGCGGATTTTTACGGGCACCAGACCAAAGACGGCTCCTTTGTTTTCGGGTCGGACAGCGGTCTTGAGGAGACGGTGGATATGCCGCTCGGCGAGCTGCGCACTTCGTCGCTCACGGTCTCGGCTGGCTGCCGGGCCATCATGGGCTACATTCCCAGACTGAAAGACGCCAAGATCGTCCGGAGCTGGGGCGGCTGGCTCGATCTGAGCTTTGACGGCGTGCCCGTTATCAGCCGCGCGGAGGAAGTACCCGGCCTTCTTTTGGCGTGCGGGTTCACCGGGCACGGTTTCGGCATCGCGCCGGCCGTCGGTCTCACGCTTTCACAGATGGCGGCCGGCGAGCCGGCGACGCTCGATACGTCGGCGTTCCGGTACGACCGGTTCAAGAGTCTGCGCTGAGTGCGCGGGACGGATGCAGGATGGGGAGAATTGAACGAGATCGATGAACGGCGGTTGAACGGACATTATGCGCTGATCCAGGGCTTTTACTGGATGATGTACGCGGCGGGGACCGGCTATGTCATGCTGATCTTACAGGCGCGGGGCTTTTCCAATACGCAGATCGGTATTTTGACTTCGATACGCACGGGCGCTTCTATCGCCGCGCAGTATCTGCTGGGTGCCGTTGCCGACCGGTATAGCCGCGTCCCGCTCAAAACGTTGATCGCGGCGGCGATGCTCTTCGGGCTGGCGGGCAACACATGGTGGCTTTTCCCGAAAATCCCGTTTCCGCAGATGGCGGTCGTCTTTATTCTGCTCGGCGTCAGCGAGATGTCCGTGATCCCGCTCACCACATCGCTGGCGATGGGCTATATCAACAAGGGAATCCGCCTGCGGTTCAGCGCGTGCCGGGGAGCGGGCTCCTTTTGCTATTCCGTCGTCTGCCTGATCCTCGGCCTTACGGCCGGCGTGCTGGGTATCAACAGTGTCATCTGGTTCCACGGCCTGTTCATGCTCTTTTTCCTCGCGGCCGTCCTGCTTTTCCGGGAGACCGGCCGGGAAGAGCGCGCAAAAACCGGGCCGGATGCGCCGAGGCCGTATCCGCTTTTCAGGATGTTGAGGGTCTATCCGCAGTATACGCTTTTCATCCTCGCCTCGATCTTTTCCTTTACCGGCTTTATGGCGGTAATCGACTTCCTGGCGAATATCGTGGAGGCAAAGGGCGGCGGTTCCGCACAGCTCGGCGCGGCGCTTTTGGTCATGGGCATGGTGGAAGTGCCGATGATGGTCTGGCTCTTTCCCCGGCTGAAATGCCGGTTCCGGTCGGAATACCTGCTTCTGCTCAGCATCGTGATGGAGCTCGTACAGTGTGCTC